>NZ_JBSFJW010000044.1:0-74283 GCF_053598255.1 Streptomyces sp. NPDC001157 | reverse complement strand
TCCGGTCCGGCAGCAACGGCTCGATGCGTGCCCACTGGGCGTCAGTCAACGACACACCAGACCAACGATCCGATGATCTGAAGGAAACGGCCTAGCGCCAGGGATCGAGGGCAAGCTTGCCCTGGCTCTGGCCCTCTTCGAGTTGCAGGAGCACCGCCGGTCCTTCGGCCAGGGGATGCACGTGTGGGGTGCCGGGCGGGTAAACGCCGTGGGCGATGAGCGCGTCGATCTCGACGAGCAACGACTGGTAGAGGGACGGGGCCGCGACCGCCAGCGCGCCGATGTGCAGACCCTTGATCTGAACCTGATGGGTGAAGACCAGGTCGTGTGTGGTCAGTGTGGCGTCGCCGGAAGCGGCGCCGAAGACGATGATGCGTCCTGTGAAGGGCTTGGTAACCGACAGGCTGGCCTCGAACGTGGCCTGGCCCACCGATTCCAGGACCAGGTCGACCCCGCCGGTCAGGCGGGTAATCTCCTCAGTCAGATCAGGGCGTCGGCTGTCCAGCACCTCGTCGGCGCCGAGGGCTTTGACAGCTTCGTGCTTCGCTGGTGAGGCCGTGGCGATCACCCGCGCACCGTAGTGGCGGGCGAGGCGGACCGCGGCCTGCCCGACGCCGCCGGCTGCGGCATGAACGAGGACCACCTCACCTGCCTTGATCTCACCCAGCGGCTTCAGCGCCGCCAAGGCGGTGGCCCAGTTCAGCACCAGGCCCAGGGCTTCGGCGTCGCTCCAGCCAGACGGCACGGGAAGCACACCGGCGGCCGGCATCGTCATGTACTGCGCGAAGGCGCCCGGGCCGGTTCCGACGACGTGGGTGCCGAGCGACAGCGGATTCTCGACGTCCGGGCCGACCCCCACGATCTCCCCCGCCGCCTCAAAGCCCGCCGCGTAGGGTGCCTGCGGGCCTCCTCCGTAGGTGCCGTGGGTCTGCATCACATCGGCGAAGTTGACCCCGGCGGCGCCGACGCGGATCAGGTACTCGCCGGGCCCCGGGGCGGGGCGGCGGTGATCCGTCGTGAAAGTCAGGTCCTTCGGTCCCCGGTGCGACTGCTGGACCAGTGCTCGAACGCTCTGCCCGGCGGTGTTCTGCTGTCTGTTGATCTCCATGCGACGACCGTAGGAACTTGACACTTACGTCAACGTCAAGCGGCTGTCAGAGATCAGTACGGCGGGCTTCTCGCAGGTAGGCGTCGAGTGCCGCCTGCTGATCGCTGAGAAGGGCGATGCGAGCAGCGAGCCGATCGCGATATCCCTGCACCTCGTGCAGGAACTCCGCGCACACCACGTCGGTGCCGGCATCAGATCCGTCGGTGAGGCTGGGCAGGACTTCCCTGATCAACCGCACGGGCAGCCCGGACTCCAGCAGCGAGCGGATGACGAGCACCCGATCGATCGTGGACTGACAGTAGTCACGGAACCCATTGCTGAAACGGCCAGGGACGATCAAGCCCTCATCCTCGTAGTGCCGCAACGACCGGGCACTCACGCCGCTGACTCTGGAAGCCTCGCTGATCTTCATACCTGCAGCCAACGTCCGGGAGCACCGCACTCTTCCAGCACTCGCTACGACGAGTAGACGGCCTGCTCAGGTGTCAACAACCTCATGTCCCGCAACAGCTAGTGCTGTGACCGCGAAGCTTTGCCGGGTTGCTGGGCCGGTGATCAAAAAAGGAGGGGTCGCTCCCTCCGGGCGAGGTACGGTCCTGCCATGTCCCGATCAGCCGATATTGCCCTCTCCCAGCCCCCCGTCACCGCGGACGACCCCGACCTTGCCGTGCAACTCGCTGTGGCAGTCCTTCGCGAGGCGCCCCCAGCCGCGTGGGAAGGCAAGGCCGGTTCGCTGGAATGGGACTGCTGGGAAACCGTCGAGCACCTCAGCGACGACCTCTTCGCCTACGCTGCGCAACTGGGCCCCAAAACACCGCCCTTGGATGGTGAGGTGCCCTTCGTGTGGGAGAGCCGACGGCCCGGCGGCCCAGCGAACGCCATTCACGCGGACCGCGAGGCGGGGCCCGCCGGCCTGCTGCAGGTCCTGGAAACGAGCGGTGCGCTGCTGGTCGCCATGGTGCGCACGACGCCTCCGCAGAGCCGCGCCTACCACGTCTTCGGCGTCTCGGACCCCGAGGGCTTCGCCGCGATGGGGATCGTGGAGACCCTGGTGCACACGCACGACCTGGCACAAGGGCTCGGTCTCGCATGGAGCCCGCCTGCCGATCTGTGCTCTCGGGTGCTCGCCCGGCTGTTTCCGGACGCACCGTCGCCCACGGACCCGTGGCTCACCCTCTTGTGGGCCACCGGACGCGCCGAACTACCCGGACACCGTCGTCTCACCACATGGCGCTGGGACGGCACACCCCGGGCATAGGCTCAGGCTTCGCCGCCACAAAGGAGAGGTTCGGTCGGGGTTGGCTGGTCAGGCTGCTGCTGAGATCGGTCGGCCACCCCAACGGATGCCTTTCTCGCTGCGGATGCGGGCGCGTTCCTTGCGTTCGGCGGCCCAGACGTCGTGGTGGCGGGTGTTGGCGTTGCGCCAGCGCAGGTAGGCGTGCAGGGCCTTGGTCTGCACGGTGTGGTTGGGGTGGTTGGAGTTGGCAATGGTGAACTGCCTCAGTGGTCCGAAGTGGCCTCGATCGGGTTGGCCCACGAGGCGTAGGTCGGCGTGAAGCACACTTCGACCTTGTGTTTCTTGGCCCAGCGGCGGATGTCGGCGCCCTTGTGGGCGGACAGGTTGTCCAGGATCACGTAGATCGGGGCACCGTCGGGCCGGGCGGCACGGATCGATTTCAGCGCGGCGAGCGTGTTTCCGGCGCCCTTGCGTCGCCGGTTGACGCCCCACAGGGTGTCGTCGCCGACCGAGTAGCGGCCGTGGAAGTACCGCACGCCGTGGGTGCGGTGGTAGGTGGCGGGCAGCCGGTCGGGCCGTTTGCGCTCTGCCCAGCCTGAGCCTGCGGTGGGTCGGATCCCGAGTGGGCCGAACTCGTCGAAGGCGAAGACCCGGTCAGGGAAGCGGTCAAGGACTTCCTCGATGCGGTCCAGCTTCGTCTCGCGGTCCGGGTCGGGGGATTCCTTCCACGTCTTGCTGCGCTGGAAGGTCACGCCGCGGCGGACGAGCAGGCCGCGTAACGCCTCGCGGCCGATCCGGATGACCCGGCCGTGAACTTCCCGCAGGTAGGCGACGAGTTTACGCAGCGACCAGCGGGTAAAGGGCTGGCCGAGCTTGGCGGGGCGGGTGGTGGCCGTCTGGACGACGAAGTCCTCGTCGTCACGGTTGAGCAGGCGGGGACGGCCTCCCGCCCACCGAGGGTCCAGGCAGGCCAGGCCGATCTCGTTGAACCGGTGGATCACATCCCGGACCGTGTCCTCGTCGGCCTGCACCAGCTGGGCGATCACCGGCACCCGGTTGCCGCCGGCGGAGGCCAGCAGCAGCATCGCGCGCCGGTAGCGCACCGAGTTGGTGCTGCCTCGGCGCACGATCTGCTGCAGCTTCTGCCCCTCCTGGTCGGTCAATCTGCGCACACGGACAGGCTCGGCCACCGCGCCTCCAGCAGTCGGATCGGATGTCACCGCACATCCAACCGCCACGACCACCGACCCGGCGAACCTACGCGGTCACAGCACTAGCGGCTAGGTTCACCGCCAAACGCCTTGACTGAGCCCATTCCAACTTCAGGCGAGAGCCGATCGGCGCTGTGTCATGGGCATCTCGTAGGCCCTGGCTATGACGTTCTTGGTGGTGGTGGAGGGTGATGCGGTCGGATGGCGCATCGAGCGGGATGCGCTGACAGACGCGATCCGTGCCCGGTGGTCTGAGGTCGAGATCGACTCGCTGCACCGCCGTGAAGCGCACGGCCTCGTATGGCAGTTTGAGACGGGGAACGGTCCAGGTGAGGCGTATCTGCACCAGGACGGTACCTGTCGCCGCATTTGCATGGCGCGCCGACGGCCGCGCTGGGGATGACGTCGCCGGTCGTTGTGAGCGATCCGGAATGGCTTGAGGCACGGCGTCAGGAAGTAGGGGACTCGCTGACGGGCGGGTGGAGTGAGAGCGCCTTGTGGATCAAGCTGGTCGTCCTGCTTTCGGTCTGCCTGGTCGGCATCGCCGTCGTCGGGGTGGTGATGAACACGGTGTTGCATACGACTCGCGCATGGCATGCGCCGCACGGGTGGCGCTGGAACTCCGTGGTCGCGACGATCGATGACCCGGTCAACGCCTATCTGACCGCGCATTCTTCCGGGTTGCCTCTGCCCGTCACGACGCTGCATCTGCTGTGGGTCGCCGACGGCGCGGCATTGCTTTTGATGAGCTTCCTGTTCGGCGGTTTCGGTGCGCGGACGACCTGGGTCGGGTGGGGTGCCGCCACCGTCATCATGGTGTGGTCGGGCACGCCGGGACCTGCCCGTCAGGTAGCAGTTGGCCTCGCCGTGATCGCACGGGGGCTGGCCTCGATCCCGGCGATGCGGGGTCTCAACTTGCGGTCAATCGCGTCGCAAAGCGTGATCGTCTCCAAGGACTCCTGACGTCCACATGAGGGCGGACAGCCCGCCTCCGGTGAGGCCAACCGGGACTGATCGTTCTCGCGGCGAGGTCGACGACGCTCTGCGGCTCGCCGAGGAGGCGGAGGAGATCGGCCTGCCCGCGGGAGCGCGTCCCGTGCTGGCGATCGCGCTGATCGCCCGCGGGGCAGCCGCCCTGGCCGCGGGACGGTTCGAGGAGGCGCTGGGCCACTTCCGGCGGGTACACGATCCCGCGGACCCCGCCTTCCAGGTCGCGCTGCGCCTCACGGCGGTCGGCGATCTCGTCGACGCGGCGACGCACTGCGGGCGTGGGGAAAGCGTCGTGCCGATCGTGGCGGAGCTCGAAGACATCGCTCGCGTGACCCCGGCGCCGGTGCTGCACGCCGAGCTGCGCCTGGCTCGCGCGCTCCTGGCCGGCGACGATGACGCGGCCGAGGTGTTGTTCGATGCGGCGTTGCGGGCCGACCTGGCCGCTTGGCCCCTGATCCGGGGCCGAACCCACCTGGCCTTCGGAGAGTGGCTCCGGCGTCGGCGCCGGTCCGTGGAATCTCGGGACCACCTTCGTGCCGCACGGGACATGTTCGACGGGCTGGGCGTGATCCCGTGGGGCGAGAAGGCCCGCCGCGAGCTGCGCGCGGCCGGCGAGACCAGTCGCCGCCGCGATCCGGACGCTCGCGACCAGCTGACCCCGCACGAGCTGCAGATAGTGCAGTTGGCCGCGGAGGGGTTGACCAACCGAGAGATCGGCCAGCGGCTCTATCTTTCGCACCGGACTGTCAGCTCCCACCTGCACCGGATCTTCCCCAGACTCGGTGTCGTCTCCCGTGCCGAGCTGCGGACGGTGGTCAGCGATTTGCGCTGACCACCGTCATGTGACGCTCGCTTGGCCTGTTGCGGCGCGCCTAGCGTCTGAACTGGGCGAAGCATCGCGAAGGGGGATCCCATGGTGTGGTCCGGCGTTCACCGTGCGGCGGGACCGGCGATGGTCGGTCGGCACGCGGAGCGTGCGGCGATCGGAAGGCTGCTGGAATCGGTCCGTGACGGCTTCAGCGGAGTCCTGGTGCTCACCGGCGACGCGGGAGTCGGCAAAACCCGGCTTCTGGAGCACGCCGCCGAGTCCGCCCAGAACCTGACAGTGGTCAGGCTGGTCGGCGTGGAGGCCGAGACGCGACTGGGCTACGGCGCCCTGCATCGGCTCCTGCGGCCCTACCTCGGTCGGCTGACGGCTCTGCCGCAGCGGCAGCGTGACGCTCTGAGCGCCGCGTTCGGGCTGACCGATGCTTCGCCGTCCGACCGCCATCTGGTCGGGTTGGCCTCGTTGACGCTGCTCTCGGACGCGGCCGCGGCGGCGCCGATGCTCTGCCTGGTCGACGACGTGCACTGGCTGGACCGCGAGTCGGCGGAGACCTTGGCGTTCGTGGGCCGGCGCCTGTACGCGGACTGCCTCGGGCTGCTGTTCGCCGGGCGGGACGGGACCGGCGACAACGACGTCTTCGGCGCTCTGCCCGCACTCCGGCTGGAGGGGCTCGCGGACGTGGAGGCCAGGGACCTGCTGACGGCCGGCGTGACCGGACATCTGGACCAGGCGGTCGCCGATCAGCTCGTGGCCGGCACCGGAGGAAACCCGCTCGCGCTCTTGGAGCTCGCGGTGAACCTGGGCTCGGAACAGCTGGCCGGGGTCACACCACTGCCCGAGCCGCTGCCGGTGAACCGGCAGCTGGAAGACCACTTCCGGCACGCTGCGGCGCTGCTGCCCGCCGACACCCAGACGCTGCTGCTGCTCATGGCCACGACGCCGACGGACGACCAGGCGGCGCTGTGGCGCGCCGCCGGCGCCCTGGGGCTGTCCGTCCGGTCTGCCACGCCCGCGGTCGCGGCGGGGATACTGAAGCGCGGAATCATCGCCGAATTCCGCCATCCGCTGATCCGGTCGGCGGTCTACTCGGCCGCGTCCGCCGAGGAGCGACGCAGTGTCCAGGCGGCGCTCGCCGCCACGAGCGCTCCCGAGCGTCGGGCCTGGCATCTGGCCGAGGCGACCGACGGCCCGGACGACAGCGTGGCCGCGGAGCTGGAAGCGGCCTCCGAACGAGCTCAGGCGCGTGGCGGATACTCCGAACAGGCCCTGGTCCTCACCCGGGCGGCGGAGATGACCGCCCATCCGGGCAGGCGGGCCGAGCGGTATCTCGCCGCGGCGGCGGCACACCTCACCTCCGGCAATCTGCCGGCGGTCCAGCCGCTGCTCGAACTCGCCACCCCCGACCTGACCGGACCGGTGGCCCGGGCCCGCGCGACGCGGCTGCGGGCGTCCGTCGAAATGTTCCACGCCCGCCCCCGCGAGGTGCCCGCGATGCTGCTGAACGCGGTGGCCGAGCTCGGCACCAGCGACCCCATGGTGAGCTGGGACCTGCTGCGTGAGGCGACGCACGCCGCGATCATCGGCGGTCGGATGATCACGGGGACGACGCCCCATGAGGTCGCGAAGGCCACCGCCGACGCCTGGCGTGAACCGGCGCTGCCGGCCTGGAGCCCCGATCCGCTGATAGCGGCACTGGCGCGCTCGATCGCCTACGGCTACGCGGCGGGAGCCCCGGCCCTGGCCGCGGCCCTGGACCGACTGCGCACCGCCGACGAGCTCCAGGAGCAGAACGCGTTGAGCGTCATGATCAGCGCCGCGGGCGACGAGTTGTGGGACATCGAAGCCAAGCGGGAGGTCCTCGGGAAGCTGGTGGCGGCGGACCGCCGTCACGGAGCGCTCCACGGGCTCAGCATCGCGTTGAACGCCCTCGCCACCGTGGAGATCTGGAACGGCCGGTTCGCCGCCGCCGAGAGCTGCTACATCGAGTCGAACGACTACATGACCGCGACCGGATTCAGCGAGTCGGGAGACTTCAACAAGGCCCTGCTGTACGCCTGGACCGGTCGAGAGGCCGAGCTGCGGGCCGCGGTCGCGACGATGAACGCCATGGCCGAGAACCTGGGCATCGGACTGACGTACCGGTGGATCGGCCAGGCCCTGAGCATCTTCGAGATAGGTCGCGGGCGGTACCGGGAGGCGCTCGACGCCCTGCTCGCGGTGTTCACCGACCACCCGTTGATCCTGGGCGACATCAATCTCGCCGGAATGGTCGAGGCCGGGCTGCGGGCCGGCGACCGCGAGGCCGCCGTCATGGCCATGGAGCGCATGGAGGAGCGCGCTCCGCTGGCCGGAACCCCCTGGGCGCTGGGGCTGCTCGCGCGCTGCCGGGCCCTGATGACCGACGATGACGGAGCCGAGCAGCTCTACCAGGAATCGATCGCGCAGCTCGGGAAGGTCCCGGTGGCCGTGGAGCTGGCATGGTCGCGCCTGCTGTACGGCGAGTGGCTCCGCCGACGCAGACGTCGTGCCGACGCGAGGGTCCAACTGCGGGCCACGTACGAGTCGTTCGAGTCCTGGGGAGCCGCGCCTTTCGCCGAGCGGGCGAGGGTGGAGCTGCTGGCCACCGGGGAGACGGCGCGCAAACGAACGGCCGACACCCAGTTCGACCTCACCCCACAGGAACGTCATGTGGCGGTACTGGCCGCGTCGGGATTGACCAACGCGGAGATCGCCACCCAGTTGTTCGTCACCACCTCGACCGTCGAGTTCCATCTGAGCAGGGTGTTCCGCAAGCTCGGCATCACGTCGCGCAAGCAGATCGAGCGCAAGCTGGGTGAAACCGATTCCGGCGATTGACAGCACGCCGCTGCCCGCGGCCGGCGCCGCCCGTCTGTGCAGACCAGCTCAGCGCCCGTCGGCGCGTCCTCGGCGGAGACGGCCGTGCACTACCTGCTGTCCGCCTGACGGTGTTTGACATACCTCTGCCATCTACGGCACCGCCGTAGCGTCACCACACAGCGACGAGATCACGCGCTCACACGTCCGGCCGAAGCACCCGGTTCAGACACAGGTTCTGAGCGCGAGTGGAAGATGTCCCAGGGCATCTGTGAGAGGCGCGGTGTGATCGTCGAGGAGATGGATCATGTTCTCGCACCGCCTCAATCCTGGCCGAACTCAAGGAATGGATCCAGCCCGGGCCAGGCAACAGCCAGGGGTTGACTCTCCGGCATCCGGGCATCGCAGCCGCCAGGGCCCCGACTTCATGGTCACACCGGCCTGTTGACCTTGGCTCCGGCCGGGAAGCGGTTCGCTGCCGGCCGCGCTCGGTGGCGCGCATTCAGGTTCAGTGGCGGTGGTCTGATGCCGCCGGCCGGACGCCGACACCCGGCGCCGGGCGGGCCTCACCCGGCGTCGGCGGTATCGAGCTGCCCGGGGCAGGAAAATGCCAGGCGTGGTGACGCGTGGGGTTGTTTACCGTGGGCGCCCACGACGACGACAACCACACGACAGGACCTGCTGGAGGCGCCGGAACGGGTGGTGCGGCGGTCCGCGGCATGACGGCCGCCGGCTGAACAGCGCTCGGCGGAGCGATCACCTCCGGCACTACGGGATAGGGCTCAGGGAGCTGTGCTTGGGCTATGGCCTGTCTGTCTGCCAGGTGAGCAGTCAGCCACTTGAGGGATAGAACTGGCCAACTTCCCGCATGCATCGCCTACCCCATGGCTGAACTCGAGGACTGAGTCCTTTGCACTGCACACCCTCAAAACCCTTTGCTGCAAAGAGAAACGCCACCCAGGGTCAAGCCTGCACCAAATCGAGGCGGAACCTGAGGGCCATATGTCGGCGTTGGTGGAATCTTCCAAATTGGCACGACGGGGGGTGTGCCCGATCCAAAGAGCATGCAAAAGTCGACGAAAATTCAACTATCTGCCTCGTAGGGCACAGCCTGAGATGCATACTCGGATAAGCGGGTGGCCGATCCACGCATCTAACACAGTCGGACTGGTCTGAAATAGGGGAAAGTGTTACGTGCGCGTCCTCATTATGCACGGCCCTTCTGATTCTTTCGTGCGGTATGCCGACAGCATTGACCACGAAAAACACGAGGTGACATACGTCAGCACGCCGGCTCGGAGAGCCCTTTTGCCTTCCGGGGTGCGCGCGCTCATGATTGAGCGGCCGGATGATGGGGACGTCGCGGAATCCGTTCTGTCCGCCATCGCAAAACTCCCGAAGCCTGACACGATTATTTCACTGTCTGAATTCGATCAGATACCGGCCGCTCGGGTGCGTGAGGAGTTGAAGGTACCCGGTCCGGGGATTAGCGAAGCACGTGCCGTTCGGGACAAACTAGTAATGAAGTCAGCGGTGGCGGCGGCTGGCTTGCGAACCCCTCGATTTACCTCACTGGAAGAGGCCATCAGAAATGGCCACACCTTCCTGCCCTGGCAAACAGGAACAGTGATCAAGCCGGTAGCGGGCGCCTCCAGTAAAGAGACCTACACCTTCGCATCACCATCCGAAGCGCTTGCTGCTGCCCGCGAAACAAACCTGGTGTCCAGTGCGGCTGGCTTCGAAATCGAGGAATTCATCGAAGGGAGTATTCTTCACATAGATGGCTTGCTGGCGGCAGGTGAACCAGTTGTCATTCAGGCAAGCCGCTATGTCGGCACATGTCTGGACTATGCGCGTGGCGAACCCCTGGGTTCAGTGCAAATCGAGACCGGCTCGGACCTCGTTTCCTGGGCATTGAGATGCCTGAAAGCGGTTGGCATCGAGAGTGGACCGTTTCATCTCGAAGCCATTGAAACTGAGCAGGGTCCGGTCTTTTTGGAAGTCGGGGCGCGTTGCGGAAGTGTCGGCGTTGTAGACGCCTTCGAGTTGGCTACTGGCATCCGGCTGCCTAGCGCCGCCGTCCGCCTGCAGGTCGAAGGCGTGTCCTCGCTGCCGAGACCGCGCGTCGCGGGCCCCGAGGAACGCTATGGCTGGTTCGTTGTTCCAGGACACACGCTCGGGTCCGCGTACTGCAGGATCAGCGGAGAGCAGGAATTTCGGCGCAATCCGATCGTGCGCCATTGGGAGCAGCGCAGAGCGGACGAACCACTCAAAGCCACCGTTTCCTACGCGTACGGAAACGTTCCGGTCGGCGGCTTGGTCGGACCCGCCTCCAGCCCCGTTCTGGAGCGGTTCATCAGCGAGCTATTCGAGTCGGTGCGGGTCGAGCCGGCGTCCCGCCCCTCCCGGTAGGAGCGAAGTCGAGTTTTCTTTGGAGGTTCCGTGAGTAAGACGCAAACTCTGTACAGTGCGACACGAGAGCAGTTAAGCGAGCTTGGGCTACCGGAGAGCGACCTCGAACCGGCTGATTCACCCTTGACGTTTCCCGACGGAGGTCACTTTCGGATAGAAGTCCCCACGGTTAATTCTGCCGAAGCAGCCTCGCGGCTTCTGGCAGAGAGCAGTCGGCGGGGACTCACGATCAACCGAATTACCGAGACGTTCGGCATGTTCCGTCACACAGCTGACGAAGTGCGGCGATATGTGGAACTCGGGCACGAGTACGGCGCTGAAATCCTCATGTCGATCGGTCCCCGCGCCCCCTACGACATCGGCGGTGGCGTACAGACTCCGGAAGGAACAAGGATCGGGTACCGCCTACGCGGGCAGGAGCAGGTGGTGCGCGCACTGGAGGATGTAAAGCGCGGGCTTGAGCTCGGAGTGCGCAGATTCGTTGTCTACGACGAAGGCCTGCTTTGGGTACTCAGCCGCCTCCGGGCAACCGGGCAACTGCCCGCTGATATGCACCTTAAGGTGTCAGCACACTGTGGTCACGGAAATTGTGCGTCTGCGCAGATGCTGGAAATGCTGGGTGCGGACAGTTTTAATCCGGTCCGCGACCTTACACTCCCGATGATCGGCGCCATCCGGGCAGCAATCTCGATCCCCATAGACGTGCATGTGGACAACCCTAAACTTTCTGGAGGGTTTGTTCGCACTTTTGATGCCCCTGAGTTCGTTAGGGTAGCTGCTCCGGTCTATCTCAAGACGGGAAACAGCGCATTGGAGGGACACGGCATGAAGCCGACCGTGGAACAGATAGACGACATACTGGCGCAGGTCGAGATCGTCTCCGAATTCCTGGACAAGTATCGCCCCCAGGCATGTCAGTCACCCGCCGAAAAGAACATCGTGCACGATCACCAGTACTGATGGGAACCCTGCGTCCCAGGAAGTCGAAGGGCGTGAGTTTGGCACCGACAGATGAGAGGGCGCAGTCGGAGCCGGTGCGATTGGGGGGCAGCTTCTGGCGTCTGTGGTGGGCCAACGCGATCAACAGCGTCGGCGACGGGGCATTCACTGCTGCGATGCCTCTGCTCGCGGTGACCGTCACCAAGGACCCGCAGCAGATCGGAATCATCTCAGCCGCTGCCTACCTGCCGTGGCTAATAGTCTCCCTGCCAGCCGGAGCCATCGTCGACCGGCAGGACCGGGCAACACTGATGTGGCGTTGTCAGGCCTTCCAGGCAGTGATCGTCACTGCAGTGGCTGCTGCGACGGCGGTCGACAAGGTGTCTGTTCCAGCACTGGCCACGGCCGGCTTCTTGCTGGGTAGCGCCCAGGTAGTCATCACCAACGCTGCCCAGTCCATCTTGCCGCAGGTCGTTCCACCGAAGCTCCTGCAGCGCGCCAACAGCAATCAGTACGTCATCCAGACTGTGGGTGAAGCCTCTATCGGTCCACCGCTTGGCAGTCTCCTCTTCGCTGCCGCGGCCGCCCTGCCGTTCGGGGTGGATGCGATGTCCTTTGTCCTGTCAGCCGCCCTATTGGCCAGCCTGCCTGGTCTCACCGTTCCGACCACCGGACGTTCAGCGATGCGGACGGAGGTGGCCGAGGGGCTGCGCTGGCTCGGCCGGCACAGACTTCTGCGCACGCTCGCTGTGCTCTTGAGCGTGAACACCTTCTGCAACCGGCTGGGATTCGCGACCCTTGTCCTGTATGCCACCCAGACCCTCCGGCTCAGTGATCGCCAGTACGGCCTGATGCTCGTGGGCGAAGGTGTGGGCAGCATCATCGGCGGTCTGGTCAACGTGTGGATCGCCCGACGCCTGGGCTCCATACCGGCCTTCATTCTGGCCCTGGGTGCAAATGCGGCCGTCTACGCTGCGATGGGGCTGGTAGGCAACGGCGCCACCCTCGCGGTCATGCTCGCTCTGTGCGGCTTCGTGATCACTGTTTCCAGTGTCGTCACGGTCAGCTTGCGTCAGCAGCTCGTTCCCGGGCCACTGCTGGGACGTGTCAACAGTGTCTTCCGCATGCTCGGCTGGGGACTCATGCCACTCGGCGCGGTGGCCGGTGGCTTCGTGGCGCAGCACCTGGGACTGCGAGCGCCCTTCTTTTTCGCGGGAGGAATCCGCGTTCTCGTCCTGCTGGCTGCCCTGCCGATCCTCCTCGCTGAGCTTCGCTCTCTGGCGGAGGACATCTAACGCCGATTTGCACGACGTACCGCCGACAACCCCCTATGCATCGCATTCGATGCTTGAGCACAGGTGCCATAACGGAAAGGACAGTCATTCATGAGTTCCTCCTCTGCTGGCTCGTGGTTCGGCGAGTACCGGCCAAGGACGGGTGGCCCGTCACCTACGCAACTGGCCGCGACCTTTGAGAATGATCTGTCGGAAATCGCCAGGACTCGCTTTCCGCGTGCGTTCGAACCGATGACAGTACCTCTCCAGTCATATCGGGAACTGCTCTGGGCCACCCAGCGTGTACTGGAACTCCAGCGCAGAGCAGTCATCGAACTGGCACCGGATTCCGCCGGCCGGGTGGAGGCACTGAAAGCCGACCCGGCGGATCTTCCACGGCTGGGCATGGACGAGGCCTTCGAGGCCGCCCATGCCATCGACTTCTCACGCGCTGATGTAGTCGTCGCTGAGGACGGGCCGAAGTTCGTCGAGTTCAACGTGGGCGCTGGCGTCGGCGCACAGTTGGAGTTCGAACTCGAGCGCAGAATCTGGCGCGACGTGAGCCGGGAGACCGGCGAGCCGGAGCCGACGGCCACCAGCCTCTACGAACTCATCGCAGGACTCGTCACACGCACGTGTGCCGACCTGCGCATCGAGCCATCTGTCCTCCTGGTCGGTGCGCTGGACGATCCCGCCAAGACGACACGATACTTCGATACGCAGATCAGGCTGCTGGGCGAGTTCGGCGTCCAGGCGCGCTTCGCAGACTTGAAGACCCTGCTGGGCGAGGAAAGCCGGTACACCGGCTCCGCGGCCCGGCTCGGCATCGTGCAGTTCGCGGAGCGCGAAGCCAACAACTGCGGCTGGGATATGTCACCGCTGGTGAAGGCCACCCAGCAGGGTTTGATCGCGCTGCCGTCGCAGACCGCCAGGCTGGTGGACTCCAAGAAGGTTCTGGCTCTGCTGTCCGCCGGACTCCCCTGGATGTCCCAAGAGGATCACGAAGTTGTGCGGCGCTACGTGCCCTGGACTCGGATCGTCGCCGACCGACAGGCCGACTGGAGGGGCAGAAGCCACCAGCTCCCGCGGCTGCTGATCGAGCAGCAGGAACACTTCGTACTCAAGGGTGCCGCCGGGTACTCGTCGCAAGAGGTGTTCTTCGGGCTGAGTACTCCCTCCGACGAATGGGAACGACTCGTCGCCTCGGCCGTTCAATCCGAGTACTACGTGGCGCAGGAAGTAGTCATGCCGGTACGCCACCCGATACAGGCGCTGCTCGATGAAAACGGCAACACAGAGGACGTCATGGCGAATCCGCGTATCTCCCCCTTCTGCGTCGGAGGCGTGGCAACCGGATGCTCCATGCGATTCAATCCGACCGATCAGATCGGACCAGTGACCCGGCCCTATGGGGCCTGGCCCGGCGTGCTGCTCGGAGCTGGCGGCAGCTGACCGAACCGCCGTAGCGCATCGGAATTCTCAGAGAGAGGTGACTCATCAGTGATTCTGGAAAACGCCCTGGCCCACTACTATCCGCAGGTCCAGACCGCACTTCACACCCTTCTCGACGGCCCGGACCCTGACGGCGGTGACGATTTCTCACCAGGCCCCCAGCTCCCCGAGATGACAACCGCCGTGCGAGAGTATTTGAGCGTGTCCGAGGTGGCTTTCGCGCCGATGGCCGAGTATCGGGGACGCTCACTGTCCCTGCTCGACCTCACACGCAACCCCGCCACGATGACGACGAAGACGTTCGCATCGCTCGTGATGGTCGCGCGTGCAGTTCGGTTCATTCAGCAAACCGGTCAACGAATCACGATCATCACCCCCTCCTCGGCCAACAAGGCCACGGCGCTGCGGGATGCCGTGCTGCGGGCGATCAACTGTGGCCTGGTTGAAGCCGACCAGCTCAACGTCATTGTTGTCGTGCCGTCGGGCTCGGTCCACAAGTTACGGTCCTCAGATCTCTTCACCACTCCCGACCTGCGATCCCGAAATCCCATCGCGGTGTACGACGGTACAAATCCGGAGGGAGTCAAAGCGATAGCTCGCGGCGCCGTCGACCGATACCGGCGCGCACTGGAGCGGGAACTCAACACCAAGCTCTGGTACACCCTGAAGCTGGAAAACTACCTGGCCGGAGACGTGGTCCGGGCTTGGGCAGAGGCCGATCACTTCGCGCCCAATGCTGGCGAGGACCGGCTCCACGTGCATGCTGTCTCCAGCGCATATGGCCTGCTCGGACACGCCTACGGACGTTCCATGGCGGTCCCGCGGGACGGAGTACCTCCGCACTACTTCCTCGTACAGCACCTCGGCGCGCCCGACATGGTTCTGAGCCTGTACGAAGGCAGCGAGGCCGGCCGAGTCCCGGACTATGTTCGTGATCCCGAGACCGGCAGGTACACCCAGCGCAACAACCCGCACTTCCCCAACGTCACGTTCGATCCGACCGAGGTTCTCGACACGACCTTCTATTCAAGGCGGCCGGTGACCTCACCCCGGATGAACGCCCTCATCAACGCACAGGGCGGAGGCGGAATCGTGGTGAGCCTCGCTGAATGCCTCGAGCGCTATGCGCAGGTGCGCAACCTGCTCGAAGTGGCCGGGCTGCGGCTCCCCGCCAACCCCACATCCGTCCTTGAGTGGTCGCTCAACATGGCCATGACCGGCGTGCTCAACGCCATCGACCGGGAACTCATACCCGAGCGGGACATCGTGGTGCACGGCTCCGGGTCATACTCCCGGACCGACTTCGAGGGCATACCCCTGCGTGATCTCCACAAGGTGGACGACGAGAACGCCCTACGCGACCTCGTAATCAAGGCAACGGCACCCTGACATGAGGGGAAGCCAGAAGATGACCTCACAGCTGCCCAGTGGCGCCCCACTGGCCTCACGTGTACCGCTGCTGCAGCGGATCCGTCTGCACACCAACTACGCGTGGCGCAACAGCGGACATCCGCTGCTGACCCGGCTCCGAGTGGCCTGGGACACCAGAGACGGGGCGCGGTTCCCGGCAATCCGGTCGGACACCGGCGGGGTCTCCATTTCATACTCAGGAGTCCCCGAAGGAGTCGCCTACACGCTCGAATTCACAGAGCAGCGCCGTGAATCAAATGCAGAAGAGACCGCCCAGCGGAAGGAGGCGACGTTGCTGGGCCGGGACCTGAGGATGCCGGACCGGCTGCCGGACGCCGACATCGTCATCGTCGGTACGAGTAGCGAAAAAGCCCGGAAACTACCCTCGAGTGCATCGCTCATCATGCCGATCCGGGTCCACTTCCTGCTTGACTTCGACCAGGACTACGAGGTGCTTCACGCACAAGCCTCGAAAGGAGCCCGGCGTGACTTCCGGCAGAAGTCACGCCAGAACGACTGGTCCCTCGGCATCGAACGGGACCCCGCTTGGTTCGAATACTTCTACGACCGGATGTACCGCGCCACGATGTTCGAGCGGTACGGGCCGCGCGCCCGCACCGAGGGCAGGGACTCGGCATATGAATGCCTCTTCCGGTCGGGAGTGCTGTTCTACCTCACCATGGACGGCAAACGGATGGCCGGACACCTGTGCCACTGGGACCCCCGCTCCCGGATACTGACTTCCCGGCTGCTCGGCGTCCTCGACGGCGCCGAGGAGTACTACGCGGCCGGGGCGCTCAAAGTGATGTACTTCCTGATGATCGAGTGGGCTGCCCGGCACGGTGTGCGGCGTCTCGATTTCCAGGGCACGGAGGCCTTCCTCAGCAAGGGTACCTACCAGATGAAGCGTCGCTTCGGGACCCGCGTAGCACTGCCTCCGAACCACTTCGGGAGGAAACGCCTTTGGTTCCAGATCCGCCGGGACACCCCCGCAGTACGAGACTTTCTTGTCAACAACCCTCTGCTCACCGAAGCGGCCGACGGAACACTGGAGGCTGTCTATTTCCACGACGCGCGACGACCACTTCGAGTCGACTATCGCGCCGAGTCTCCCGGAGTCGCCCGCGTTCACCACGTCGACCTTGATGCGTTCCTCGCCGGGATCCAGAAGGGAGGAAGGAACCATGACCGCATCAGTCGGCACTGACCGCGCCGCGGCCCTTTCCACCGCCCTCCGGCATCAGGGTTTCTCTCCCTACTTCGGAACGCCCTGCGGCATCCTCGCACCGCTCTACGAACTACTGGAGTCAACGGGCGGACTCACTACGGTCGTACGCGAGGACAACGCGGTCGGCGTGGCAACCGGCAGCGCCATGGCGGGACACAGCCCTGTGGTGCTGATGCAGAATTCCGGGCTCGGTCAGTCCGTGAACGCCCTCGCCTCGCTTGTGGTCCCCTATCAAGTGCCCCTGCTGTTCATCGTCGGCATGCGGGGCACGGACGAAGACCGGACTAGCGAGAACGAGGTGATGGGGCGCCTCACGGAACCACTACTCAGCGCGGCAGGCATCCCAGCCGCGCGCCTGAGCGGACAGCTCCTGGAGGAGCAAGTCGCCTGGTGCCGCAGGATCGTCGTGGAGCAGCGAAAGCCCGCGGCCCTGCTGATCCCCCCAGCAACTTTCGGGTGGCATCAGTGAACAAAAAGGATGCCATCAGCACCGTGATCCGCGCCACAAGCGAGGAGCCGATCATCTTTACCACCGGCTTCTCTTGCCGGATCGCCAGAAGCATCGCTGACCGAGACAATCACTTCTATATGACCGGCAGCATGGGCCTCGCAGCCGACATCGGCATAGGCGTCGCGCTGCATTCCAGGCTTCCCGTAGTCGTCGTCGACGGTGACGGCAGCCTCGCCATGAACCCCAGCTGTCTTCTCACCGCCGGCTCCCTGCCCGACCTGCACCTGCTGCACCTGCTGCTGGATGACCGCAGTTACGAGTCCACAGGAGGACAGAACGTCCCGTGCGAGCACGTCGACTTCAGTGCCCTTGCGCAGGCGGCCGGATACGCAAAGGTTGAGCACGTGGACAACGTAGGAGACTTCGAGGACGCATTGACGTCGAGCCTCACATGTTCGTCACCTGTATTCATCCATTGCGCACTGACATCGCCGGGGACGACGCCCCCGCCGCCCCGCATCGACATGGAGCTTGACGAGGTGCACCACCGGTTCTCCAGCCATCTGCGGCAGGTGGTGCGGTGATACGCACGGTCTTTCGGGAACCGGAATTCGCGGTGGCCCGACTGTCCCTGCTGACAGCCACTGCACCAACGCCCCCTCCCCCCGAGGACATGGAGGACCTCGAGCAAGCGCGGGCGTACCTCACGGCAGTCGCCGACGACGCTGCGGTACGCGAAGCAATCGCCGTCTCCAGCCTCCCCCTGGACCGGACACTTCAGAGGGCCGCGGCAGGTGAGGTCGTGAAGCCGAAACAACTCCGCCGAGGCGCCGCGTCCGCGCTGCGATACGTGAAGCGCATGCAGCGTCGGGCGACCCCATTCGGCCTCATGGCGGGCGTGGCCCCGGCGACCTTTGCGGACTCCTCCGAGGTCCGCATCGGTGCGCGCCACCACAAACACGTCCGCCCCGATCTGGCCTGGCTGATTCACGTGATCCGTGATCTCAACCGGGATCCGGCGGTACGCTCCCACCTGCGTGTGACCGCCAACGATCTGTGTTACGTGAGGGGCGATCGTCTGATCGTGCCCCCTCTCCTCGTGGCGGAGGACGAAGACGAGGGCCACACATGCGAGATGAGCATTCCGTATACCCCGGCGGTGCGTGCCGCGATGGACTGTGCCCGAATGCCGGTCCTCTTCCGGGAGTTGGCCAGCCAAGTCACCGCGGCCTGCCCCGCTGAGGATGAAGACCGAGTCGAACAGCAACTGGGCGAATTGGTCGACCAGCAGATCCTGCTCACCGAACTGCATCCGCCGCTCACGGATCCAGATCCTCTCGGGCATGTACTGAGGACACTCACCGCCACCGGCCGGACGGCTCTGCAGGAACCGCTCGGCGCGATCGCCGATGCTCTCGATGACTACGCTGCATCCCCCATCGGCAGCGGTTATTCCCAGCTGCAGGCCGCGGCCAGGCAGATGCGCGACATCCATCCAAGTGACCGACCCTTGCACGTCGATCTCGGGATGGACGCAGCCATTGTGCTGCCGCGTATGGTGGCAACCGAGATGGCGGATGCCGCGTCACTGGCATGGCGTCTGGCACCGCCGCCATCTCGCCCGTTAGCCGCGTACCACAGGCTGTTCCTGGAGCGCTACGGACTACGCGGCCTGGTCCCGGTCCGGGAGCTGCTGGATCCACATGTGGGACTGGGTGTTCCATCTCCGGCATCACCAGGCCGACGCATTAATCCGCACTCCGATGAGCTGACTGCTGAGCGCGACATCGAGATGTGCCGTCTCGCCCAACGTGCCGCTGCCCGCAGCGAGACTGAAGTACTGATCGACGAGGACGTAGCCGACCGTCTGGCCCACCCACGAAAGCGGGATGCCGGCGCCTATATCGAACCCGTGGCAAGGCTTTTCGCCAGATCGGAAGAAGGCCTTGCAGCGGGCGACTTCCGGCTCGTGCTCTCATCGATGAACTACACGAGGCCGGGGGCGATGTTCGGCCGCTTTTTGCATCTGCTGCCCAAGTTGCGCGACCCGTTCGCGCGCTGCGTCGACGACCTCACCGCCACCTGGTCGCCGGCGACTGCAGCTCACCTCGTCGCCCCCACGATCCCCGCTCGCAGCGCCAACGTCGCGCAGGTACCTCGCCTCACACCGGACACACTGGTGCTCGGGGCGTTCGCCGACACCGCAGACCCGCAGGTACTGAGGCTGGATGACCTGGCCGTGGGTGCGCACCACGACCGCCTCTACGTGGTCTCCCTGCGCAGCGGGGAGGAGGTCGTACCGCTGCCCTTCAACGCCAATGAGATGCGGACGACGGCCCCTGACCCGGTCCGAATGCTGTTCCAGATCGGTGCCTTCCGCACTCCCAAGTGGTCGATGTGGAGCTGGGGGACGGCCGCTGAACGGCTTCCGTTTCTACCGCGGATCCGTTACGGGCGTACCATTCTGGCCTCGGCGCGCTGGCTGCCCGATCAGCGACTCACCGACCCGACGCTGGACCGGACACAGTGGCGGCACCTGCTTGATCAATGGCGCGAGGAGTGGAGGGTTCCAGACCGGGTCGAGGCCGCTTGCGCGGACCAACTGCTGCCGCTGGATCTCCGCTCGGCCGCCGATGTCCACATCCTCCACGAGCAACTGCTCCGCACTCCTGGCACAGTCGTGAGAGAAGAACCCCTGGGCGGGGCCTACGGCACAGGGTGGGCCGGTGGGCGCGCATGTGAACTGGCAGTACCGCTCGTCCCCACAGAGCAGCGCATCCACCCGGCCACTCGTACCACGTTGCCCCTGAGCACCGTGATTGACCCCGCAAAGACCCGGCAGGTTCATCGACCGGGAGGCGACTGGCTGTGCTTGAAGGTATACGCGGCCGCAGACAGGCACGACGAAATCCTCGCCTGCGAACTGCCCTCACTGCTGAGGCAGGCCGCATCGCTGACCGACCGATGGTTTTACATCCGCTACCAGGACGACGAACCTCACCTGCGCATCCGCTTTCACGGCACATCAGCCAGGCTGAACTGCGAACTGTTTCCGGCGGTACACCAATGGGCCGACCGGCTCGCCGCAGCAGGCGGACTGCGTGAGCTTCTGCTGGACAGCTACCGTCCAGAGATCGCCCGTTATGGCGGACCCGAGGCGATGGAAGCTGCGGAGTTGGTGTTCTGTGCGGACTCAAGGGCATCCGTGCAGCAGCTCCAACTGAGAGACAAGGGCGTTCTCAAGCTGCCGACCGAAGTCCTCCTGGCGGCAAACCACATGGACATGGCATCGCGACTCATCGGGGAAGGCTGGCAGGACTGGCTGCTGAACGCCTATCCCAAAGGCGCACATCACCACGTGTTCCAGCGATACCGGAACGAAGCCGTGACGCTCCTCGCTCCCCTCGCCTCCGGCATCGGTCTGCCGAGGACGCAGGCTGCGGAACAGCTGACGCGGATCTGGGACCAGCGAGCCGCCGCCCTCACGCACTACGGCGACCTCATTCGGGACACGTTCGCCGCAGGACGCCTCGGCACCGCACCCGTCCCGTTCCGCAGCGTCCTGCACATGCATCACAACCGGCTGGGTGGGATGGATTCGGAAACCGAGCAAGGCTCCTACGCGATTGCGCGAGGCGTGCTGCAGACCGTCGCCGACCAAAAGCGGCACCTGGACAAGGAGAGTTGAGGGGCACGAATGGGGACCATGATCGTGCTGGGCCATCGGCCGGGGCTCACCAAGGCCATCGAGCGTCGAGGGCTGAAGCCCTTCTACATAGTCGAGAAATACAAGGAGGCGTTGCGCGGGAGTCGCGTACAGCGGGTCCACAATCTTGAGGACGGTCAAGAAGTCATGCGCTCCCTGCTCAGCGCGGACCTCGACGACGTCCACGGAGTCGTAACCGCTCACGAACAGGGCGTCTTCACCGCCGCGTTGCTCCGCGACCACCTGCGGCTCCCCGGAGATGGTGACTACGCACTCGCCCTTCGGTTCCGTGACAAGTATCTGCAGAAAGCCGCACTGCCGTCTGGGATACGGCGCGCGAACTGCAGGTACGTGGACACCGGCACCAGCTATGCGATGCTCGCTGCGGAGCTCGGCGTCCCCTTCGTCATCAAGCCCGCCAACGGCTTCGCAGCCGCCGGAACGGCGAAGATCCTCTCGCAGTCGACGTTCGACGAATACCTTCGCGGACAACCACGCGACTCGGACGTGGCGCTCGTGGCGGAGTCCTATGTTCCCGGTGACGAACTCCACGTCGACGGCGTATGGCGCGGCGGCCGAATTCTGTGGAACTCCGTCGCTCGATACCACGAACCGCCCATGAACACGCACGACGGCGCCATACTCGCCTCCCAGATCCTGTCTCCGACAGAGCACCCCGATCTGGTGGCTCGCGCCGGCAAACTAGCGACCGAAGCCCTGGGGGGTCTCAAAGCTCCGGACTGTGTGTTCCATCTGGAAGCCTTCCACTCTGACGGGACGCTGGTCTTCGGAGAGTGCGCCGCCCGACTGTCGGGTGCGCATCTACCGGAAATCGTCGAGCTGACCTACGGCATCAACCTGTACGACTCCGCTGTCAGCCTCGCGCTCGGCGAGGATGCGTCCCCCCACCTGATCCCCCAAGAACCCGCCGAATACTTCGCGTACGTATACCTTCGACGCTTCCCTGGCGTCACTGTGACGAAAGCGGACTTTGAGAAGCACTTCACGTGCCACGAACTCAGCTACCAGGACGACAATACTGGCCGCACAGGCTACTACGGGCGCGTCGGCCATGCTCTCGTCTCTGCTCCGTCCAACGCTCAATTGACGTATCTGATCAACCGGATGACGGAGTTCAATGCGCGCGGACATTTTCCTGAAGGGTGATACGGGTGTAAGCCGCCGGGCCAGGTCGCTGTCATGCCCCCTCAGCGCAGCTGGCACAGTGTCAACATGGAGCAGCAGGAACAGCACATGTCAGTTCGGCTCGTGGTTGTGGACCCCCAGCTCAGGACGCAATGCCGCCAGGTCGAAGAACAATTGCTCACACCCATGGCCGAATCCAACCGCACCGGACGTGATGGCAGGCAGTTCCAAGACGCACTTGCGGCCTTCCGACGCATCCAGGAAGTACTGGCCGAAGCCGTCACACGAGGACCACGGGTGTGGACACCGAACGGGAAGTGGGAACACGAAGGATTGCGCACCGCCAACATGGCCACGGCAGACATTGACATGCTCTACGCACTGCTGCGTCGGCTGTCGGCGGCTCTTTCGGCGCCGCCAGTGCCTTCCGACCAGGCAGACCTCTTGGCTGCCGTTGGAAGCGGCGGCTCCTCACCAGAAGGGAATGCGGTCAGTCTCGTCGGCGCATTGGCGCGTGTCCTCTCGCTGGTGGACCTGACACCCGACGCCGATACGCTCATCCTCCTTGCAGCGATCCAAGCATCCGACGAAGAGAACGTACGCCTCACCTATGCCCAAGAAGATGCCTGGCAGCGCCTCGCCCACCGGGTCACGATGCTGCTGACCGAGTCCCCTCCCCTACACCGTTTTCTTTACTAATGGGAAAATGGCGACGTGTGAAAATGAATGAGAAAGCACCGAATTCATCATCCAGGGCTCCTCGGCCGCACGTACCGGATTCGCTGGGCAGGCTGATAGGATTCACGCGGGCTGCTGTCTTGCTTTATCTCGATGAGCCAAACAGCACATCAGATCTCGTCGCTCAGACCGGCCAGGTAATTGGGTCGGTGAGGCGGCATCTGAAAATTCTCCTTGATGCCCGCCTGATACATCGGCGAAGGGCTGGTCGCGTCGTCTTCTACCACCGAACCGATATTGGCAACATATTAGTGAATGCTCAGATGGATCGGCCCAGCAATGAGGACTGTTCAGGGCTGTAGGTATCGGATCTCTTGGCGCACTCGTCGGCGTCTTCGGGCTGTTCCACCAGCAGCGTCCGCAGCGGCAGCACCCTGTCCCACCGGCGCTGTATCCAGCGCGTCGCCGTCGATGCGTTGGAGGACACGACGCACGGTGGCCTCGGCCGGGGCGACGGGGCCGGGGGCCGGCTCCCGGCATGGGCCACGAGCCGGGCCAGGACGTTGGGCGGGGCGTCTTGCGGCCCGCTCCGCGATCGCGGCCAGGGACTTCGCTCCGGCCAGGACCGCGCACGCGGCCAGGGAGAGGACGAAGGCGAGCGGGTGGCGTCGGCCCTGGTCCCGGCGGGGATCGGGCACCTGAGCCAGGCAGGTCAGCAGGCCGGGGAGGTCATCGGGGACGGTCGGCGCGGTGTCGGCGAGTTGGCCCAGAGCGCGCGGGATGAGCGAGGATGAGCAGGCAGACACGGTCTTCCGCCATGGTGATCAGGGACTCGACACCTCATGATCACCGGAAGTCGTGCCTGCCTCCGCGTCAGCCCCCGTCGACCACCCCGCAGTCCTGCCCCAGCTCCTGAAGCCCCATCAACCCGGATGCACCGCCGGAACGACGCCGCCCTGCCCGGCTACTCCGTCGGTCACCGTCATCGTGGCGCCGACGGGGTACGCCCGTCACCCGCGAGCGGAGTGCGACTTCAGCGGATGCGGTGCTTCCGCCAGAAGGGGCCGAGGTCCCTGTGCGTCATCGACTGTGCGGCCTTCTTGAAGTCGACGGTGGTGGAAACGCCGTACCAGTGGTCGTGGGCGTACTTCTTGATGAGGCGCGCCATGGTGCCGGCCCCGAGGACGTGCTCCAGGTCGGCCAGAACGCAGGGGCCGATCCCGTACACGACCTGGACGTACTCGCCACGGTGCGCGGACCAGTAGGCCATCGAGTTGGTGAGCGCGGCGGTGGCGCTCGGCCAGGAGTCGTCCGTCGAGCACTCGAACCCGTCCCAGCGGTAGTAGCGCGCGTTGGCGTACTGAGCGAAACTCTCGTCCAGCCAGGGTGAGTTGTACTCGTCGTTGCCCACGACGCCGTACCACCACTGGTGGGCGATCTCATGGACGGTGGCGCCGCCCTCCTCACCGGTGCCGAGGATGACCAGGCCGGGGTACTCCATGCCGCCGGCGAACCCGGGAGTCATCACGAGGTCTATCTCGCCGTACGGATAGCGGCCGAACTCCCTGCCGAACCGGTCGATGGCGGCGACGCCGTCCTTGCGGTTGAGGCGGACACCGGCGGCGGGCGTGTTCGGCGACCAGTACGACTTCACGCGCACGCCGTCGGGCGAGGTCTGGGTCGCGGTGCGGAACGGGCCCGCCGCCCATGCAAAGTCCCGCACCCGCTTGGCGACGCTGTGGGTGACCGTACGCCCGGTACCGCCGGGGCGGGTCCATGTGCTGCCGGTCGCCGGGACCTTCAGGGCGGACGGGTGGTCGAGGCGCACCCGGAAGTCGCTCGCCAGGGTGTAGAAGCTCTCGCCGTACGACACATACGGATCGAGGTGCCACCCCCTCGCGTCGTGCACGGCGAGGACCGGCAGCGCGTTGCCCAGGAAGCGGAACGCGCCTTCGCGGCCGAAGCGGTTGTTGCGTGCGGGCACGGTGAGGGCCACGTCGAAGGAGACGGCCGTCCGCTCACCGCGTGCGAGCGGCCTCGGCAGAGCGATGCGCAGCGCCGTGCACTTCACGCCGGGGCGGCCCGGAGTGCCGCCGCGCATGTGGGAGACGCGGACGGGGGACGGTCTTCCGGATGTCCCGCAGCCGTCCTCGCCATTGCCCCACAGGCGTATGTACACCTCACGCAGGGGCCGGCTGGAGGCGTTGCGGAAGGACACCGTCTGCCGGCCCGCCCAGTGGGAGCCGTCGGCGTCGGCGCGCAGCTTCACGTCGTAGCTGGGGCGGTCGGGCGTCGCGGGTTCGGCCGCTCTCACCGCGGCGCCGGGCGCCGGGCCGGACGGCGTGCCGGCCTCGGCCACGGTGGAGCCTGCCGTCGCGAGCAGCGCGAGCAGCGCGACCAGCAGACGGCGACCGGTTCTTGAGGGGCCCGTGGGCGACGAAGGCAACGAAGGCATGGCAGACGACATGACAGATGACATGCCAGCGGATCTTGTCACAGGGTTCCCCACGGCCGACACAGGCCCGCGCGAAGAGGGGAGGTCGGCTCCGCTTGGGCGGCGAAAACGCCAGGGTACGCAGGGGATGTTCGCCGTACGTTGGCGCACAGTAAGGATCCCGGTTCAACCCATCCGCAGTTCATCCCCTTCCATCCAGCTCAGCTCGACCTCTCGGGCCCACAACACCAGATCACTCGGCGCCTTACGCGCTCGTGCCAGCCGGTGCACCGTCCGTTCCTCGTTCTCGTCACGGCTCGGCCGTGCCCGTAACGCCACCGTCCGGCGCCCGCCCCCGAACAGCCGAACCACCCCGCCACCACGAGGCTGTGGCGGGCCACCTCGGCTTCGTCACGGCCTCAGTTCAGCAAGTGCTTCATGCAACGCACGGGGTGTTCCCCGATCGACTTCCGCAAGGGAATCAGGGGACTGGCCACGAGCGGGTCCCACGGTGCCCACGAGGACACCGGTTCGGACCCGCCCGCCGCCCCGCACCTCAGAAGGGGTAGTGAGCCTGCTGGGTGGCGATGGTCACCCAGCGGGTGTTGGAGAACGCCTCGATGCCCCACCGTCCGCCGAACCGGCCGTATCCGGAGGCCTTCACGCCGCCGAAGGGGGCGTTGGGTTCGTCGGCCACGGACTGGTCGTTGATGTGCACGATGCCGGTGCGGATCCGGCGGGCGACGCTGAGCCCGTGGGTGGCGTTCTCGGTGATGATGCCGCAGGTCAGGCCATTGTCGGTGTCGTTGGCGACGGCCACGGCGGTGTCGTCGTCGCCGAACGTCTCGACGACGCAGACCGGCCCGAAGGACTCCGCGTAGTAAAGGTCCGCGTCCTTGGGAACGCCGGTGAGCACGGTCGCCGCATGCACCGCGCCCTCCGGCCGTCCGCCGCCCGCCAGCACGGTGGCGCCCTTGGCGAGCGCGTCCTCCACCAGAGCGGCGACGCGTTGTGCGGCGGAGGCGGTGACGAGCGGGCTCACCACGGTGTGCGGGTGGGCGGGGTCCCCGGCCTGGAGGGAGGCGACCTTGGCGGTGAACTTCCGGGTGAACTCCTCGGCCAGCGACTCGTGTACGAGGACGCGGTCGCCGGACATGCAGATCTGCCCGGAGTTCATGAACACGCTGAAGGTGACGGCGTCGACGGCGTAGTCCACGTCCGCGTCGTCCAGGACGATCACCGCGTTCTTGCCGCCCAGTTCGAGCAGGGCCGGCTTGAGGTGCTGCGCCGCGTGGGTGCCGATGATCCTGCCGATGCCGGTGGAGCCGGTGAAGTTCACGGCACGTACCCGGGGATCGGCGATCAGCGCCTCGGCGATCTCCGCCGCGTCCTCGCGGGCGTTGGTGACCACGTTGAGTACCCCGTCGGGCAGGCCCGCCTCGCGCAGCACGTCCGCGACGAGCAGTCCGCAGGCGATCGGCGCGTCCTCGCTCGGTTTGACGACCACGGTGTTGCCGGCGGCGAGCGGTGCCGCCACGGCCCGGACACCGAGGATGACCGGGGCGTTCCACGGCGCGAACGCCGCGACCACGCCCAGTGGTTCCCGCACGGCCAGGCCCAGCGTGCCTTCCTCCTGTGCGCTGAGCACCTCACCGCGCGGAGCGGTGATGGCGGCGGCCGCCTCCCGCAGGATGTTCGCCGCCAGCGCCACGTTGAAGAACGCCCAGGGCCTGGTACCGCCGGCCTCGTGGGCCATGATCTCGGCCACCTGCTCGGCACGTGCGTCCAGCAGATCCGCCGCGTTGAGGAAGATCGCGCGACGGGCGAACGGCGTGACCGCGGCCCATTCGGCGAACGCCGCGTCGGCGGCGTCCACGGCCCGGGTCACGTCCTCCGGGCCGGCCGCGGCGACGGTCGCGTAGACCTCGCCGGTGTAGGGGTTGATGTCCTCGGCGGTGCGGCCGGAGAGGGCGGGCACGTCCTTGCCGCCGATGTGCAGTTCACGGGTGAGAGACATGAAGGGCTTCTTTCGGTACGGCACGGGGAACAGCTCTGCTGAGCTCCGTTCTCCTGGTGAAGTAAAGTCCACAGAGCGATGGCGGCGTGAGTCTGCGCCCGTCCGGAGCCGGTGTCAATGAAATGAGTGCGTGTTGTTCCGTATGCAGCGACAGATGTTCCACTTATTCGAACAACATCGCGCGGGTCCCTTCGGATCAGGCTTGCTGCCGGTACCCGAGTCGGGTGGAGATCTCCGTCGTGGCGCGCCGCAAAGGAGCCTCCAGCCGCGACATCACCGATTCCACCGAGGTGTTCCACACCGTGAGGTGCACCGCGACATTGACCGCGGCCACCACGGCGCCGGACCGGTCCCGCACTGGTGCGGCCAACGACCGCAGCCCCGGAGCGAGTTCCTCGTCGTTGAGCGCGAACCCGGTACGCCGGACCCGTGCCAGCGCCACCATGAGCTGCTCCCGGGCCGTGATCGTCTTCGGTCCCCGTCGGGCGAGGTCCGTGCGATCGAGCAGGTCACGCAGTACGGCCGGCTCCTGGTACGCGAGCAGCACCTTGCCCATCGAGGTGCAGTAGGCCGGAAGGCGGGAGCCGACATGCAGGTGGAGGCCCATGGCGAAGGTGCTCGCGCGACCGCTGCGCCGCCGGTCGACGTACACGATGTCCGGGCCGTCGAGCACGGCCATGCTCACGGTGTAGCCGGTCTCGTCCGACAGGGCCTGGAGGAACGGCCCGGCGACGCGGGTGATCTCCATGGAGTTGATCGCGGCGAACCCGAGGTCGACGACCCTCGGTCCCAGGGAGTACTTCCGCGAGTCCGGATCCTGCTGGAGGTAGCCGAGTTTGGCGAGCGTCGCCACATACCGGTAGGTGGTGCTGCGGTTCAGGCCGACCGCGCGCCCCAGGTCGGAAATGCCCAGCACAGGGCGGTTCTCGCTGAACGAGGAGAGGATCAGCAGTCCGCGTTCGAGTGACTGGGAGAAGCCCGCGGCGGCCGACTTCGGGGGCTTGGCGGGCTCCTCGGCGTCCTCGTCTGCCAGGGGAGTCATGGGCTCGTCGGATCCCGACGACGGTGTCCGTGAGGTCATGGCGCATGGTAGCGCCGAATGTTTCATTTATTAGAACGTTGCGTTGACTTTCGTGACAGCCACTCCTACGTTCCCCCCACCTTTGGTTCACCAGGAGGGCAAACATGCCTAAGTCTCCTATGTCCGAACCGGCCCCCGAACCCAGCAGACGTCAGATTCTGCGCACGGCGGGCCTCGGTATGTCCGGACTCGCCCTGGCAAGTCCGCTGCTCGCCGCCTGCAAGGTCGGCAGCGGCGGCAGCGGCGGCGGCAGCAGTGAAGCGGGCACGCTGAAGATCGGGTTCGTCAGCCCGCGCACCGGCCCCGCGGCCGGTTTCGGCGAGCCGGACGCGTACGTGCTCAGTCTTGCCCGCAAGGCCTTCGCCGACGGCCTGACCATCGGCGGCAAGAAGTACCAAGTCAAGATCATCGACAAGGACGGCCAGTCCAACCCCCAGCGCGGATCCCAGGTGGCCAACGACCTGATCAACGCCGAGGGCATCGACCTGATGCTCACCACGTCGACGCCGGAGACGGTCAACCCGGTCTCCGACGCCTGCGAGGCTGCCGGCGTCCCGTGCATCTCCACCGTCGTCCCCTGGGAAGCCTGGTACTTCGGCCGTGGAGCCAAGCCGACCCAGAAGCAGGCCTTCAAGTACACCTTCCACTTCTGCTTCGGCGTCGAGCAGTTCCACCAGGCGTACACGCATCTGTGGCCGCAGGTGAAGACGAACAAGAAGACCGGCGTCATGTGGCCCAACGACTCCGACGGCAACGCCATCCGGGAGGCGCTCGGGCCGCTGCTGCAGAAGGACGGCTACGGCATCGTCGACCCCGGCGCCTACACCGACGGCACCAACGACTACTCGTCGCAGATCGCCAAGTTCAAGTCCCACAACTGCGAGATCTTCAGCACCTTCCCCATCCCCTCCGACTTCGCCACCTTCTGGCGGCAGGCGGCGCAGCAGGGCTACAAGCCCAAGATCGTGCAGGTCGCCAAGACGGGCCTGTTCCCCTCCCAGATCGAGGCGCTGGGCCCCATAGGCGTCGGCATCGCGAGCGGCGCCTACTGGACCCCGACCTTCCCCTACAGCTCCTCCCTCACCGAGATTTCGTCCAAGGACCTCGCCGACGGCTACGAGAAGTCGTCCGGCAAGCAGTGGACCCAGCAACTCGGCCCCAGCCTCGCCCTGTTCGACGCCGCCGCGGCCGCATTCCGGGCCGCCACCGACCCCAGGGACAAGAAGGCCGTCGCCAAGGCGATCGCCGGTCTCGACGTCGAGACCCCGGTCGGCAGGCTCCAATGGGGCAAGGGGCCCAACGCCAACGTGGTGGCCACCCCCATCCTCGGCGGGCAGTGGGTGCAGGCGGCCAAGGGCAGCCCGTACAAGCTGGACTTCGTCGTGTGCGAGAACGCGTGCGACAGCAACGTCCCCGTCGCCGCGCGTCTGCGCCCGTACACCGCGTGAGCGCCGTGAGCACCCCGGCGGCCGACCCCACGAGGACGGAGGACGTCCAGCCCGTCCTCGTGGGGTCGGGCCTCACGCTGAACTACGGTGACCTGCGCGTCCTGGACGGCGTCGACTTCCGCGTCGGCGCCGGCGAGGCCGTCGGCATCGTGGGCCCCAACGGCGCCGGGAAGACCACCCTGTTGAACGCCCTGGCCGGATCGGTCACACCCGACCGGGGCACCATCCACCTCGACGGCCACGACGTCACACCGCTGCGACCGGAGCTGCGGTGCCGCCAGGGGATCGGCCGGGCGTTCCAGATCCCGCGCCCCTTCGGCGGCATGACCGTACTGGAGAACGTCCTGGTCGGCGCCTCCTACGGCACCCGGCTCTCGCGGCGCGCGGCCCACCGAAGGTGCGTCGAAGTCCTGGAACTCTGCGGGCTGATCGACCTCGCCAACCGGCGCGCCGAGAGCCTCGGTCTGCTGCACCGCAAGCGGCTCGAACTCGCACGCTCGCTGGCGACCGACCCGCGCGTCCTGCTCCTCGACGAGATCGGTGGCGGCCTCACCGACGCCGAGGCCGCCGAACTCGTCGGCACCATCAAGCAGTTGCGGGCCCTTGGCATCAGCATCGTGTGGATCGAGCACATCGTCCACGTCCTGGTGCAGGTCATCGACCGCCTGGTGTGCATGGACGCCGGACGTGTCCTCGCCGAGGGCGAGCCCGAGGCGGTTCTGCGTGACGCGCATGTCGTCGACGCCTACCTGGGAAGGGGCAGCCATGGCTGACCTGCTGCACGTCTCCCACCTCGACGCCCGCCACGGACTGCTCCCGGCGGTACGGGACCTGTCGCTGACGGTGTCCGACGGTGAGGCCATGGCCCTGGTCGGCGCCAACGGGGCGGGGAAATCGACCCTGTTGCGCACCGTGGCCGGCGCCCACCCGGCCGCCGGGGGAACCGTCACCTTCGACGGCGAGGACATCACCGGCCTGGCGGCGCACCGGCGGGTGGCGCGTGGCCTGGCCCTCGTCCCCGAAGGCCGCAAGCTCTTCCCCGACCTCACCGTCGAGGAGAACCTGCTCGTCGCCGGCCGGCGCGCCAGGTCCGGCCCCTGGAGCGTCGACGCCGTCCTGGACGCCTTCCCCCTGCTGCGGCCGATCCGCCACAAGCGGGCGGGCAGCCTGTCCGGCGGCCAGCAGCAGGCCACCTCCATCGGCCGCGCCCTGATGACCAACCCCCGGCTCCTCCTGGTCGACGAGGTCTCGCTCGGCCTCGCCCCGGTCGCCGTCGACTCCGTCTACGAGTCGCTCACGGCGCTCATCGCCGACGGCGCGACCGTCGTCCTGGTCGAACAGGATCTCAGCCGCGCGATGTCGGTGGCGGACCGCGTGGTCTGCATGCTCGAAGGCCGTGTCGTCCTCGACGCCCCCGCCGGCGAGGTCACCCGCGACCAGGTCACCGAAGCCTACTTCGGCCTCGGCCGGGCCGGCACGACCTCCGCCCCGGTCGACACACCGGCGGCCCACCCCACCCCGGAGCGGACATGAGCTGGATCAACGCCATCGTCCAAGGCCTCTTCCTCGGCGGCCTGTACGCCCTCTTCGCCTGCGGCCTGTCCCTGCTGTTCGGCGTCATGCGCATCATCAACCTCGCCCACGGCGACCTCGCCGTACTCGGCGCGTTCGGGGTCTGGTGGGTCTCCACCGAGGCCGACGTGTCACCGTTCCTGGCGCTGCTCGCGGTGCTTCCGGTGATGCTCGCCCTGGGCTACGCGCTCCAGCGCACCGTCCTGGCCCGCAGCCTGCGCGGCGGCGAACTCACCCCGCTGCTGACGACCTTCGGACTCGCCATCGTCATGCAGAACGCCCTGCTGCAGATCTTCTCCCCGGACGTGCGCTCCCTGGGCCCGTCCGTGGGCTCGCTGTCGACCGGCAGCTGGAAGATCACCGACCAGCTGTCCGTCCCGTACCTCGGCGTGCTGATCCTCGCCGTCGCCGTCGCGGTCCTCGGCGCGCTCCAGTTCCTGCTGCAACGCACCGGGTTCGGCCGGGAGATGCGCGCCACCGCCCAGGATCCGGACACCGCCGCGCTCGTGGGCGTACCGGCGGCGTCCGTCTACGCCCGGGCAGCCGCCATCGCCGTCGCGGTCGCCGCGCTGGCCGGAACCTTCCTCGCCGTGCATTCCACCTTCGACGCCTCCAGCGGCCCGACCCAGCTCATCTTCGCCTTCGAAGCGGTCGTCATCGGCGGTCTGGGATCCCTGTGGGGCACGCTGACCGGCGGCGTCGTCCTCGGCATCGCCCAGACCCTCGGCGCCCAGATCGACCCGCAGTACGCGATCCTCGCCGGGCACCTGGTCTTCCTCGTCATCCTGGCCGGCCCGCGCGGCCGGTTCATCGCCACCCGGAGAGCCCACGCATGACCACAGCAGCCGCTCCCGCCCCGCCCGGCGCATGGTCCGTCCAGCGCGCCGGCCTGGCGTCCCGCATCGGTTCCAGTGCCCTCGTCCTCGTCGCGATCGCCCTGTTCGCCGTCCCCCAGATCCTCGGCGCGAACATCGTCCAGCAGCTCACCACCCTGCTGATCTTCCTCATCCTCGCCGTCATGTGGAACGCCCTGGCCGGATATGCCGGGCTCGTCTCCGTCGGCCAGCAGGCGTTCATCGGGTTCGGCGCGTACGGCACGATCTACCTCACCCAGCGTGGCATACAGCCGTACCTCGCCGTCGTCCTGGCGTCCCTCGCCTCCGCCGTGCTCGCGGCGGTGCTCTCCCTGCTGGTCCTGCGGCTACGAGGCGGTCAGTTCGCCGTGGGCACCTGGGTCGTCGCCGAGGCGATCGCCCTGTTCGTCATGCTGGACCAGAGTCTCGGAGGCGGAACCGGCATCTCCCTCCAGGGGCTGAGCGGTTACGCCCCTGAGGTGCGCCGCGCCTTCACCTACTGGCTCGCCCTCGCCTTCGCCGTCCTCCTGCTCGTCCTGCTGTTCCTCCTGCTGCGGCACCGCACCGGAGCGGCGCTGCAGGCGATCCGTGACGACGAGGACGCCGCCGCCTCGCTCGGCGTGCGCGTCAGGCCGCTCAAGCTCATGCTGTTCGTCCTCGCCGGCTTCGGATGCGGTGCCGCGGGCGCTCTCACCCTGGCCAACACCCTGTTCATCCAGCCCCAGTCGATCTTCGGGGTGCAGTGGTCGGCGTACATGATCTTCATGGTGCTGGTCGGCGGCATCGGCACCTTCGAGGGGCCGATCATCGGCGCCGTCCTCTTCTTCGCCGTGCAGTACTTGTTCGCCGACCAGGGGGCCTGGTACCTGATCGGGCTCGGCCTGGCCGCCGTGGCCTTCGCCCTCTTCCTCCCGCGCGGCCTGTGGAGTCTGCTGAACGACCGGCTACGCGTCCAGTTGCTACCTGTCGGTTACCATCTGCGGCGGCAGGGGGCCCCTGCCCAGTCGTCATCGAGGGAGACTTGACCAGGTGAACGTTCCTGACCCCACGGCGGCGGACGCGGGCCGACCGGATTGCCCGGTCACGGTGCGCCACCACATCGGCGGTGAGTGGACCGAGCCGCTGGGCGGAGGAACCTACCCCGACCACGACCCCTGGACCGGGTCCGTCATGGCGACGGTCGCCGCCGGCGATGCCGAGGACGCTCGCCGCGCCGTGGACGCCGCCCAGACGGCCTTTGCCGGGTGGGCCGAGGCGTCGCCGGGCGAGCGACAGCGGGTCCTGCTGCGCGCGGGTGACATCCTCGAACGCCGCCGCGAGGAGGTCATGACCCTGCTGGCCAGGGAAACGGGGTGCGGCCGCCACTTCGCGACGGTCCAGGTGGACTTCGGCGTCTCGCTGCTCCGCCAGGCCGCCGGGCTCCCCTACTCAGCCGTCGGCCAGGTGCTGCCCTCGGACATCCCCGGCACCCGAGCACTCGCCGTCCGCCAGCCGGTCGGAGTGGTCGCGGCCATCGCCCCGTGGAACGCCTCCCTGGTGCTGTCCGGCCGTAGCCTCGTCGGCCCGATCGCCCTCGGCAACACCGTCGTCCTCAAGCCGTCCGAGGAGTCCCCCCTCACCGGCGGCACGCTCTGGGCGGAGATCCTCGCCGAGGCCGGACTCCCTCCGGGCGTCCTCAACGTGATCACCCATGCCCCTGGCGACGCGGGCGCCATAGCGGACGCGCTCCTTTCCCATCCCGCTGTACGCCGCGTCAACTTCACCGGCTCCACGCCCACCGGCCGCCGCCTCGCCGAGACGGCCGGCCGCCACCTCAAGCGCATCGTCCTCCAGCTCAGCGGCCAGAACCCGCTCCTCGTCCTCGCCGACGCCGACCTGGCCTACGCCGTCGACGCCGCGATCTACGGCGCGTTCGTGCACCAGGGACAGGTGTGCATGTGCGCCCGCCGCATCTACGTCGAGCGACCGATCGCGCAGGAGTTCACCCGCCTCTTCACCGAGAAGGCAGCGACCCTGCCCGTCGGCGACCCGCACGATCCACGCACCGTGGTCGGACCAGTGATCAACAAATGGGCGCTGTCCCTCCTGGACCGCCGCGTCGAGGAGGCCGTCTCGATGGGCGCCCGCCTCCTGACCGGGGGCACACCGGACCCGCCGTGCTACCCGCCCACCGTCCTGACCGACGTCCCCGAGGACGCCGAACTCGCCTTCGAAGAGACCTTCGGCCCGGTCGTGATCCTGGAGACGGTCGACGACGCCGACCACGCCGTGGAACGCGCCAATGCCTCCCGCTACGGGCTGACCGCGGGTGTCCTGACCGGCGACGCCCATCGCGGACTGGACATCGCCCGCCGCCTCGAGGCAGGGATCGTGCATGTCAACGACCAACCGGTCAACGACGAGCCGAACATGCCCTTCGGGGGTGTGAAGGAGAGCGGCTGGGGCCGCTTCGGCACGGGCTTCGCGGCCGAGGAGTTCACCGAACTCCGCTGGATCACGATGCGCGGGGAGCCGCGCGAGTTCCCGTTCTGACGAACCGCGGCGGCAGAATGACGCGGCGCCCGGCCGGTCGACGGGCGCACCCGCAGGCCGGCCGAACGCCGTTCGTCCGTCAGCCTCCGCTGGAGAGTGAACGCTTCTGGTTCGATGCGCCGGTGCAGCTCCACAGCTGGACCTTGGAACCGTTCGCCGTCGCCGCGCCGGTCACGTCGAGGCAGAGTCCGGACAAGACCGTTGGTGACCCTGATGTGGTCCGCGGAGGTGTTGGAGCCCGAGTTGTCGGGCCGCAGCAAGCCCACGACCGGCTCACCGGACCCGCCGCGGCCGTGGTCGACGAATCCCATCGGCGGGTGGTGGCCGAACGTCTTCTTCCAGGTCGCGATGGCTTCCTGCTTCTCGGAGTGCGCCAGGACGAGGACTGCGTCGATGTCCACCACCACGTGTCCGCCCGCGGCCGGCGCCGCTTCGTCGGCGCACGTCGTCGACATCAGCGTCTATCAGCCTCTGACCAGGCAGAAAGGATGCCCAGCCGGATCGGTGAGGACCCGCCACCTGTCCTCATTCGGCTGATGATCAGGTTTGCTCGCCCCCAGCTCGAGCAGCCGGGTCTCGGCTTCGTCCAGGTCATCCACCGCGAAGTCGAGGTGGGACTGCTGAGGAACAGTTTGGTCAGGCCAGCGGGGAGGCCGGTAGTCGTCGACTCGTTGGAAGCCGATGAAGAGTCCGTTCTCACAGTTGAGACCAGCGAAGTTGACGTCGGATTTCGGGTGAGGTTCGAGGCCGGTGGCCTGCTGATAGAAGGCCGCCAGCGCCAGCGGATCGGAGCAGTCGAGTGTTATCGCGCACAGTCTCATCTGCAGGGGCATGACACCTCCGGGTCGATCAGTGGACGTTCGCGATGCACACCATAGAGGCGGTCACCCACTGCCTTCGCGATCATTTCCACGGAAGGCCGCACCCAACCGGCTCTCCGCAGACACGATGAACTGAGACAACGGCATGCATCCACACCCCCCGGACACGATGAACCGAGACGCCGGCCTCGGCACATCTCGCCACACACTGCATCGCACCTTTGCCCAAGCGTTCGAGGAACGGTCACCGTGACCGTTCCCCGAACGGGAATCCATGAGGCTGCGGTGACACAACGGAAGGAGGGGCAAACGCCGTGGCGTTGGTCCACACCACCGCTGCTCAGGGCCACCGAGGGCCCAGCAGCTTGATCAATCTGAAAGCGCCGGTCAGCTTGTTCACCCTCGGTCCGCCTGATATCAGGTTACCGGCCCACTGCTCCGGGGTTTAGGAGCAGGGACTGACAAGCGCTCCAGCAAGCTGCCGAAAGCTCTCTTGCATGTCGACCCGCCGGCGCAGATCAACCCGCAAATATGTTGCAGTCCTGCCGGTGTGAGTACAGGCCGGTCGCACCACCGCGGAGTTGCGAGCAGACGTAGAAGCGCTTGCCTTCGAAGCTGAACCGGTACTCGATGGCCTCGCGCGCCTCCCAGTCGAAGTTCTTCTCGATGTTGGCTTCGATGCCCGTGAACTGAAAGGTGTTGAGACCCTGAGCACCCACGTTGCGATAGTCGAAGGTCGTGACTCTGGTGCCGTCGCTGCACCAGTTGAGGGTAAACCAGGTGTTGCCCTCGGGAACGGTGAGGTTGCTCCACGTGTCGTAGGCGTAGGCGGACCAGCAGCCGCCCCCACTGCTCATCGCCGCGAACGCGGGCTTTGCCGCCAGATCGCCGCTGGCGACGGCGGCCGAGACCTCCGCCGATGACATACGGTGTGTGTGCTTCACCTCCTTGACCTTCTGGTGCCGGAGAGCCTTGGCGAACAGTGCCTTGTCCGGGGTGGAGAGGCTGGCATAGGCAGCCTTGTGGTCCGTGGCGGAAACGACTTTGACCAGCACTGCCTTCTCTGCCCCGAGGTTCTCAGAAGTGGGCTGCGCCACCGCGGTAGCGACGCTGCCGAGTGTGAGGCTCGCCATCAGCATCCCGGTCACGGTCAACGCCCGGGCTGTGCGCTGTGCTGTCCTCATTCGTACGCTCATGTCCAGCTCCTCTTCGTGGTTCTCTGATGTAATGTCATGTGCTTCATGTACTTGCGCCGCATTCATGGAATCGCCCGCCCGCACTTTCGTGCGATGACGAACACTCCTCGGCGACGCCTCCGAGCGTGTCCTTTCGTTGCTTTCCGCGAGCCGGATTCGGCTGGCAGGTCTTTAATTCGCCATGACCCCGACCTGACGTTTTCCTGCTACTGCATTGACCGAACGTTTCGTCGCTGTCCTCTGCGTTGCGCGGGAACGGCTGACCACCCGTGAAGACCTATGTACACGGGTCCGTTGGCCGCCCTAGATTCGTCCTAGGTGCGAGGTCAGCCAGGGGGGTCAGCGCTGTCCCACCCCGCACAGCGCCGTGCCGGCGTTGTGTCCCCCATCGTTTCGGCTAGGCCTCCGCTCGGGTAGCTTTTGCCGCGTAGCGCAAAAGCCCAGTCGAGAGCGTCAAGACCATGGGGGGGTAGTTGATACGCATTCATCTAGGGTCGGAGGGTTTAGGCAACGTGAGGATTTCCGGCATCGCCGACTTCGACGCGGAGTTGACCGCTGCTGGGCGTGCTCTTGCTGGCGGCAGACAGCCTGACCAACCGCTGACGCAGCTCTACTCCCGCAGCACCTCCCCAGACCTCGCTGAGGGCGTAGACCACGTGTATCTCTCCCACCTGTTCGCGCACCGCCGACCGACACCCTTCACCAAAGCCCTTGCCGAAGGAGACGACCGCGCCAACAGCATCCTGGCCACGTCCATCGACCACCTGCGCAGCGACGCGGTCGACCCGCACCACTCGGGGATCAGCTCGGCAGTCGCGGCCCGCGCCGCCGACCTGTCACACTTCTACGTCGCCGACGGTGCCTCGAAGATGCTGCACCGGCTCGGACACGACGTCAGGCTCCGGCCTGGCGTCGTCGAGGTGCCGACGGCATTCGAAGCAGACCTTGAGCTCGGCGAGCGCTCGCTCCAGATCCAGCCAGTCGCCCTCAACCGGCGGGTCACCCTGGCTGAACCAACCAGCGATCGCCTGACCATCCGGATCCCCGCCGGCGCCCCTCCACGGGTTGAGCTGGACCACATGGCCGCGCTCCGCTCCCTGCTGGGCGACGGCAGAGCGGAAGTACTCGCAGCGATCGTCACGTCCGGCGGCGTCACCGGACGACAGTTGGCCTCGCAGCTCGGAGCGTCAGACGCCGCGGTCAGCCGTTACGCCGCCGTGCTGCGGCAGGCGGCCCTGATTCGGACCCTGCGCATGGGGCAAGCCGTCAGACACATCGCGACACCCCTTGGCCACCACCTGGCACAGCCACGTCGATCTCCTTTGTAGTCGCGGCATGTCCCACCACGCCGGGCGGCCCCGTGGAGCAGACCGCCCGGCCAGCCCCCTGACTCCCCGGGAGCGCCCGCTGGATGGACAGGAACCGATGGATCTTCCAGCGTGACCTGGCCGACCACCGTGGGTCGTACCCGAGACCGCGGGTGTCGCCGGCTGCCTGTTCAAGATCGACTCCCGCCATGACGGTGGTGGGGCATTCGACGCCCTCACCCGGCCGGTCGGCAGGCGATCATACGGGGTGAACGGGACGCTCCGGGCCCAGTTCTCGCGTGGCGCTCTCGGACACGACTGGTACGGCCGGGTCCCTGAGCTTGTTCTTTGTGGTCGGCGACTTCGTCGAGGTCAGCAGCGCACGCGGGCGATGTCACCGTCGATACGGACGATGCACTCTTTGAAGAGCGCCATGGGCCGACCTTCGACTTCGGGAACCAGCGTTAGCCCGAGGTCCATGATGGGCTTGATGGCCTGCGCTGTTCGAGAGCCGTCGGGGTCCGGGCCGTGCAGGGCCGCCCAGCTCTCGAACAGCGCACGGACCCCTCCCCATCCAGGTCCCGGGATGAAGTGGCAGAGGAACGTTGGCTGATCAGTTGCGTACTGGCGAAGTTCGCCGATCCGCATGTCGCCCTGTGTGAGCCACCACGTCCCGTTCACTACCGCTCCCTTGAGCTCAGCCACGACTTCAAGCGGATTTGCCTGAGCTCCCGAGCTCCGTGGTGTCGAATTGTCCGTCGAACTGGCTCCCTCACGCGGAAGTTCATCAGACGTGTGGGCGGCCTCCCGCGATACGGGCCAGCGTCAACCTGCCGAGAGACCGTCCACCAGCATCGACCCGAATTGACCGAACGGAGCCGAAACGGTCGCGGCGACCGTTCACTCAAGCGTCAGTTCGGCGCTTCGGCGAACGGTTGCCTCCGCCGATAGGAGGCGCATCGGCAGCGTGTCGGGCAGAACACCGCCCGAGGCGCCGCCCGCGACTCCAACGGGGCATCGCACACCGGACAACACCGCTGAAGCGGCGGCCCGACGAACTCGAACACTCAGCCAGGCTAGACCTGGCCGGAGATTCACCTCAGCAGTTCAGACACAGGCTCTGACACAGGACAGGTGTCAGCGGCCGCCCTGCGGCCGCGACCTCCGCGCCGCCAGGAACGCCAGCGCGCCGCCCGCCACCAGCAGGACGGCGGTGCCCGCCCGCAGCAGGACTCCGTCCGCGCCCGTGGCGGCGAGCCCGCCGCCAGTCGTCGTCCCGCTCCCGGTTCCAGCCCCGGAACCGGACGGGCTCGCGCTGGCCGACGGAGATGCGGAGGCGCTGGGCGACGGGCTGGACGGCGCCGCGCCGGTGGCCTTCACCGCGATCGCCGCGGTGTCGTTCGCCGCGTCGTCGTCACGATTGGGGTACTGGGGGTTCTCCACCGCCCGCACGCTGCCCCGCGCGCCGGGGACGACCCGGTCGATCCGCACCGTGAACTCCTGGGTCACCGCGTCGCCCGGCCGGAAGTCCGTGCTGCCGATGGCGCAGGTGTAGCTCTTCGCGCCGGCCTTGCCCGGTGTGCAGTTCCACAGCGGCCCGGGGTCGCCCTGCTCGTCGGGGCCTGGGACGCCGGTGATGGTGGTGCCGGCGGGCGGGGTCACCACGAACGTGCCGGAGTTGTCGGCGTCCCCCCACCGGAAGTCCATCCGGCCCGGCCCGGTGTTCCGCACGCCCACGGTGATGCTCACCGTCTCGCCGACCTTGCCCTCGACCGTGTCACCGAGCGCCTGGTAGTCGGCGTGCTGGGTGGTGGCAAAGGTGCCGTACCCGGAGCCCGTGAATCCCGAGCCGGCGGCGACGGACTTCAGGCCGAGCGGCGCGCCGGTGCCGGTCCGGGGGAAGCCGGACGGGTCGAAGGAGTCGGGCGCGGTGCCGCCGACCGGCCACACGACGTAGGTGTTGTAGCCGTACATCGTGTCCTTGGAGGCGGTGTAGCGCAGTGGGGCGTCCGTCTTGTAGGCCGCGCCGGGCGCGACGGGGGTGTCGAATCGGCACCAGGCGCCGGCGTCGGGCCCGTCCGAGTAGTGGCAGTTGGAGTGGTCACGGGCGAGAGAGACGCCTTCTGAGTCCTGCACCAGCAGCATGATGCCCTTGTCAGCGGGGGCTTTGCCGGTGTTGGCGAAGGCTGGGGTGCGCTTGAAGACGGCGCCGGGTGCGATGCCCTTCAGCGCCGGGTAGGGTCGGCTCACGAGCTTCGGCCCGCCGACCAGGACGTCCGTCTTCCCCTTCACGGTGGCCGCGTCGGAGGCGGTGGCGGTGTAGGTGATGGCGCCGGTGTCGCCCGCCTTGGCGGCCGCGGTGGGCTTCAGGAAGAACGGGTCGATCGACTCTTTGCCCGACAGCGGGCCCACGTCGCACCTCACCTTCAGGGTGCCGGTGCTCACGCAGTCCCCCGTGACCACCATCGTGGCCTTCCCGGCGAGGGACGACGCGTCGACCGCGACCGAGACGTCATGGGCGTCCCCGCCCGAGGCGGTGATGCCGAGGCCCAGGTTCGGGCCCTCGCCTTCGGTGGGGAGGTAGTAGTTCTCCTGGGTGTCCAGGACGAGCGTCGTTCCGGCGGCGTGCGCGGCCGGGGTTGCGAACGCCATAGCGGCGGTCGCGACAGCGGCGGCCGCCGCTGTCCGCCATGTTCTGCATATTGTCAGCACACTACGTGGACACGTCAGAACACCGGAAGGTTGCGCCCGAGCGTCCGTCATCTAACGGACGGGTTCCGCTCTGGGGACCTCTGCACCGACCGAGACAGCCGACTCACCGGAAGGGGGAAACCCCTGCGCCTGCCGGGCACGGGTCCGATCGAGTACGGCGTCGCGAAGGCAGGGCTGAACGCGTTCGGCAAGGCGCTGTCCGAGGAGTTCGGCCCTCAGGGTGTGCGCGTGAACACCGTCTCTCCCGGTCCGACGCGTACGGGGGATGTGGGAGGACGCCGATGGCTTCGGCGCCCGCCTCGCCCAGGCGAACGGCGTTGGCCACCGAGACTTCGTGGCCGGGGTGCCCGTAGCGATGGGCAACGATGGGCAACTGGCCGCATGGTGGAGGCCGACGAGGTCGCGGCCATCGTCGCGTTTCTCCCCTCGGACCGCGCGGCGAGCATCACCGGTGCTGATTACGTCATCGAAGGCGGCTGCATCAAGACGGTGTGAGACAACTGGTGCGCTGGGACAGTAAGGGGACGTCCGCCCCAGCGGATTCCCTTCTCGTGCGGATGCAAGCCCGTTCACGGCGCTGAGCGGCCAGGACATCGAGGTGCCGGGCTTTCTGGTTGCGCCAGCGCGGTATCGCTGCAACTCCCTTGTCTGCACAGTGTGGTTTGCGCCTCGATCGGATTCGCCCAGGAGGCGTTGGTCGGCGTGAAGTACAGCTCGACCTCGTTCTTCCGGGCCCACCGGCGGATCTTGCTGCCCTTACGGGCGGACAGGTTGTCCAGGATCACGTAGATCGGGGCGCCGTCCGGTCGGGCGGCCCGGATCGATTGCAGGGCGGCCAGCGACGGGACGGTGCCATTGTGACGGCGGTTGACACCCCAGAGAGTGTCGTCGCCAACCGAGTAGCAGCCGTGGAAGTAGGTGGCCCCGTGGGTGCGGTGGAAGGTCGCCGACAACCTGTTGGACTTGCCCTCCTTCGCCCAGCAGACGCCGGCGGTGGGGCGGATGCCGAGCTGCCCGAACTCGTCGAAGGCGAAGGAGCCGCCTGCTTCGACCACGGCAGGATACGGCCTTGCCGTTGGGTACATCCACGCTCGCTGTCCGGCTGCCCTACTGGGCCGCTGGGAGACGCTGTCCGCAGGTCAGCAAGCGGTCAACCCCTCACACGCCAAGATCCGCGCACTCGTCGAACAGGGCCATGGCCGCGCTCAAGACCTGGCGGCTACTGCGCAAGCTTCGATGCTCCGTCACCCGCATGACCCACCTCGTCCAAGCCGTCCTTGTCCCGCACCTGACCTGCTCCAACTGAGGTTTAAAAAAGGCTCAATGAACAGCGGAGTACGCGTCAGTTGCAAGTCGGCGACGGACCGTTCGGAAGGGTGGATTCCGGGCGACCGTTGAGGCATGCGCGAACTTGCCGACAAGCAGCCCTCCGGCGGAGAGGGTGCCCTCAACGCAGGTTGTCTCCTGCTCCTCGTACTGGTGGCGGACGTGGCGGCCGGGCTGTTGGTCGTTATCGTGCTCGCTGTCCGGGGACTGGGCCGGATGGACGCCGGCTCCGGACAGACAGCGCCCAGCATGCCGCCCCTGGGGTGGGCGCCAGTGGTGGGCTTCGGCGCTCTGGCCCTGGCGGTCGGCGTAACGGCCGTCGTGCTGCTGCGGATCGGGCATCGAGTTGTCGGGTCGGTACAACTGACGCTCTGCGTCTTCCTGGCAGTCCACACGCTTGGGTCCTGGCCCTGACCCAGACGTAGTCACAGCCATCGGAGGCGCCTTGGATCTGGGATCTGGCACAGGCACTGAGGTTGGAAAACGCTCATTGCCTACGCCTGCGTGTGTGAAGGAAAGGAGCTGGCTGACGCATCAAAGTTCGCACGGTTTGCGGAGGAAGACTCCGATGCGCACAAGGAGCTCCTTGCGTCGATGGAGGAGTTGAGCGCAGGCGCTCGGCTCTCCTCCAAGCACTGGTGCTGCTGGCAGATCGTCCAGCCATCGAGGCTGCCCATGAAGTCAACATCGTCTTGTGGGAGATGCTGGAAAGGTCCCGCCACCATGATCCTCCGCCCATCCTTGGCTACCTCCACGAGCGTCTGAACACATACCACGAACGAGCCCGGGAAGACCGGGGCATCAACAAGGACGCGTGGCAGGTCCTCTGAGGCTGCCGACCGTGATCACGCGGCAGGAACTCGCCCTTCCCGCCACGAGGTGCCGCGGTTCACCTCGGCGGGTCCTGGCCCGTGAGCCCGTCGACCGATTCACGGATGACGTCGGCGTGACCAGCGCCGCGGGCGTACTCCTCAATGAGGTCCAGGAGAATACGGCGCAGGTTGGGCCGTTCCTCGCTACGGGTGGTGTAGGCGCCGAGTTGGTCCAGCCCGCCCGTGCACATCGGCCACGAACGGTCCCAACGCGGCCCGTAATCGGTTCACTTCATGCGTGTCCACTCACCCAACATGCTCGTTGATCAACGCCAACGCATACACCTAGCGAAGCCCTACTGGGTCTATGAGGCCGATACGTTGGTGAGGGTCTGGCCGAGTGTTGCTGCGGGTGGTTGTCCACCGAGGGCGGTGTGAGGCCGGTGGTAGTTGTAGTGGATGTTCCACACCGTCAGCGCCTGGACTCGCCGTGTTTCGGAGGTCCAAGTGCGCGCGTACAGGAGCTCTTCTGACAGGATCCGCTTGTATCGTTCCACTTTCCCGTTGCGCCGGGGCGTGTACGGTCGGATCCGTTGGTGCCGTGAGCCGAGTAGGGCGCGGGTGAATGCGTCGGCGCGGTAGCAGGCGCCATTGTCAGTGACGAGCCGTTCGATGCGGGTGATGCCGTGTGATGAATCGTCGTCTACTCAGACCGAGATGGGCGAGGTCCGGGTGAGGGTGCGACGGCTCACGGCGTGCCCGGTTTGGCTGAGTTCGAAGGCGATACGTCCTGCTGACCACTTGTGGTTTCGGCGCATCTGCTCGATCCGCTCCACCACCTCGCCCGGTGTGGCATCGCTCGACGAGTCGCCTGCGGCCCTCAATGGACAGAGGTGCGTTGGCATGCATGTCCCTCAGATGGTGGCGAGGCTGTTGAGCAGGTGGCCAAGCTCTGCCGGCGCCTGAATGTGGGCCAGGTGGCCCTGGCCGGGGAGTTCGTGGACTCCGGCGTGAGCGACGTGCTGCCGCACGTTGTCGAACGACGTTCCGTAGGGGGCTGTTCCGCGGTTGCACTGGCCGATGATCAGGTCGACTTGATCTGCCTGTCGCGCCATCACATCCGGAGGCGGCGCCGCGTTGAGCGCGCTGAGTTCGGCGTACAGCGGTCCGCTCAAGCGACGCAAGATCGTCCAACCGTGCTGATCGGTCCGAAGCTCCTCGACATGCGCAGCGGAGAAGCCGGAGATCTGACGATTGACGATCTCGACGCAGCGATCCCAGTCCGCCGTCTCCGCCGCGTTTTTCAGGTCCTGCAGTGCATGGTGTCCGAATGGGTGCATCACCGGCTCGTAGGCGATCACCTGGGGAATCGGGCGATCGTTGGCGGCCAGCAAGGTGATCAAGCCGCCGTAGCTCCAGCCGAAGAGCGCCCTCGTGCTGTCGAACTCGTCAAGGACCACGCCGAGGTCCACAACCTCTGTCCGCAGCGAGTAGGAACCGGTCAACGGCCCTGAGGAGGCACGTCCCCGGCGGTTTACGACTATCACTGAGGGCCAAGCGTCGATGGCGCCCGCAACGTGGCGCCACGTATGTGCATCGCTCATCACGCCCGGGACGATGACGAGGCCCGGGGTATCCGGCTCCCCGTACACATCGACCGTGACCCAGCTGTCCCCGCCGACCGACAGCTTCTTCTGAATCGTTCGCTCCATAAATCTATTATGGAGCGAACGATCTACAATGCAAGCGTGACCGAACGCAACCGTGGACGCCCCCGAGCCTTCGACCGCGACCGTGCGGTCCTTGACGCCGCTCGCCTCTTCTGGCGACGCGGCTACTCCGGCACCTCGACCCGCACCCTGACCGCAGCCCTCGGGCTTTCCACCTCCAGCCTCTACGCCGCCTTCGGCAGCAAGGCCGGACTGTTCGAGGAAGCGGTGCGGACCTACGCCGAGCGTTACCGCGAGATCTACCAGCAGGCTGTCGGCGAGAAGGACATCCAGACGGTCATCGAACGCATCCTCACCGACTCGGTCCACGAGTTCACCCAGCCAAGCGACACGCATCCCGGATGTCTCATCAGCAGCGCCGTGATGACCGACAGCACGAGCACGCTCGATACCAGCGCCTACGTCGCTGAACTGCACAGCTCGAACGAGCAGGCCCTCCTCGTACGCATCGAACGAGCGATCCAGGACGGGGAACTGGCCGCGGGCACCAACGCAGCAGTCCTGACCGGGTTCGTCCAATCCGTCTGGCACGGATTGTCAGTGCGGTCCAACGTCGCCACGGCTCGCAAGGACCTGCTCGCGACGGCACAACTTGCTCACCAGCTGATCTTCCAACAACTCACGTCACCAACGTCCTGACCCGCAACAACTAGGGGCTGCCCGGAGAGTGCCCCGGCTGCCGTTCGAAAGTCCGGTCAGCCGACCGTGAAGTCCGCCGCCTCGGTGTCCAGGGTGGTGGTGCCGTCCTTGGCAGTGGCGAGGACGGCGACATGCCAGGAGCCGCGCGGGGACGAAGCGGCCTCGGCAGCCGTCACCGCGGCCGTGTATATGCACCGCACGGTGTCCGCGCCGGCGGGCTTGCATCGGGCTGACTCCGCACGACTCATCTCCTTGGCGGTCGGCTGCTTCACGGCAAGTCCCGACTTCTCAGGCCAGCCCAGCACCTTCAGGGCCTTCACCCCGGAGGACGCCGCGACCTCGGTGGAGAAGGTGAACGAGCCGTCCCGCTCGCCGACCGGGGCGGTGTAGCGGGCGGTGTTGTGCGCGAGGGCGGGCGGCTGGTCCCCGGCATACGCGAGAGCGAAGGCCCCGCAACCCGCCAGGACGACAACACCGGCGACGACGGACAGGGCGATACGACGGGACATGGCGAGTTCTCCGTAACTCTCTCGAACACTCTCGGCTGAAGGAACCCGGCGCTCTCGACCACGCCGCTGCACCGATGCTCGCAATACGAAGCCGTCTGGGACGTGAGTACGGAAACTCAACTCAGTCTGGGTCATCTAGGTCACATCTAGGTCGTGTCTCCCAACTCCGTTGGGGCGTCGGGAGCTTCTCCGATGCTCGTAGACTCATGACGTGGCATTCATGAGCACCCCGCACTGCTGCTTCCTGTGACCGGAAGGCGCTGAGGGCGATGCCGGACGGCGTCGCCCTCCTTGGTGTGCCTCCTGCGTGAACAACGTTCCCGACGCTGCCCGTTCCTTCCTGAGGCAGTGACGCACTGTGCACGCGTGCAGGCACGGTTTCTTCCCTTCGCCCTTGCCAGGAGTGCCTCGTGCCCGTGTCGCTTCCCCCTGCCCTCGAACTGTCCCTCGACCTGATGTGTTGCCCGACGTGCCGCACGCGCCCTCTGCACCCCGTCCGCGGAGCACTGCGCTGTCCGGTGGGCCACACCTTCGACATCGCCCGCCACGGCTACGCCGGCCTGCTGACGGGCACCCGCGCCACCAGCGGCGATGACACGGCCATGGTTCAGGCCCGGAGCCGGTTCCTGTCCACCGGCGCCTACGCGCCCATCCGCAACCTCGGGGCCCGCCTGGCGATCGATAGCGCGCCTGAGCAGGCCACGATTGTGGACGTGGGATGTGGCACGGGCTACTACCTGGCCGGTGTACTCGACCGGCTGCCCGGCGCCCGTGGTCTGGGTCTGGACACGTCGGTGCGCGCGCTGCGCTCGGCAGCCCGTGCCCACGACCGAGCCGCCGCGGTCGCCTGGGACGTCTTCCGTCCCTTCCCGCTGGCCGACGACGTGGCCAATGTCGTGCTGGACGTGTTCGCCCCGCGCAACCCGGCCGAGTTCCACCGCGTGCTGCGCCGGACCGGCAGGTTGATCGTGGTCCGTCCCACCGGGCGGCACCTGGCCGAGCTGCACGACCGGCTGCCTGCGATGGTCACGATCGACCCGACCAAGGAACAGCGCCTGCACCAGGCGCTGGACCCCTTCTTTGAGGCCGCCGTCACCGAAGAGGTTGAATACTCCGCGGATCTGTCCAAGCAGGACGCCCTGGACCTGGTGGCGATGACGCCGAGCGCCCGCCATGTGAGCCGTGCAAATCTGGCCGATGACGGCTCCCTGCCCGATCAAGTAACCGTCTCCGTGCTGGCCACCGCCTACCGGCCTCGGTGACCACGAGCGGGCGTATGTGCCTGCTGACTGAGGAACAGTCGGCTCGGCTGGCGCCCTGTCTTCCCCACAACACGGGGAAGGCAGGGCGTCCGTTCGCCGATCACCGCCGCATCATCGAAGGGATCATCTACCGGTACCGCACCGGAATCCCCTGGAGAGATCTACCCCGTGAAGCGTTCGGGCCCCTGGCAGACGGTGTGGAAGCGTCCGGGACAGGCGGAGCGAGGCGTTCCTGCAATCGCAGATGCCGGAAGTGGTAGACGGCTCCCACCTGCTGGAGCACTCCCCGCACGTGTGCATCTTCGAGGAACACCAGGAGCCGCCAGGTCAGTCGCCCGATCGCGGCGAACCACACCCGAACGGTAGCGGGCGAATGCGCCTGGCGCCGACTGCGGTGCCCCAGGGACGTCGCCCGAGGTCAGCGCGGCAGGGCCACCACGGCGCGCGTTCCGCCGCCGTCGGTCTCGGTGAGCGTGATCGTGCCGCCGTGCGCCGTGGCGATCTCCCGGGCGATGGGCAGCCCGAGCCCGGTGGAGCGGGTGCCGTGTCCCCGGTCGGCGTCGAGGCGGACGAAGCGGTCGAAGACCCGCTCACGTTCCTCGACCGGGATTCCCGGTCCGTCATCGCCGATCTCGACCCGGATGCCGTCCGGTTCGACCTCCGCCGTGACGGACACCCTCGTCCGCGCGTACCGGGCCGCGTTGTCGATGAGGTTGCGCAGCAGCCGGGACAGGTCCTCCGGGTTGCCGGTCACCGTCGTGTGCACCGGGACCGCGAGTTCGATCTCCAGGTGCGGCGCCGTGGTTGTCGCCCCGATCTCGGCGAGCAACGCGGACAGGTCGACGGTTTGCCGGCGCGCGGCCAGCTTTCCGGCGTCGGCCCTGGCCAGGGCGAGGAGCTGAGAGATCAGCGCTTCGAGGCGTTCGGTCTGCCGGGCGGCCCGTGAGGCGATGTCGGGCCAGGGTGCGCGGTCGGGGTGTGCGAGTCCGACCTCGAGGCCGGTGCGGATGGCCGTCAGGGGGCTGCGGAGTTCATGACTGGCGTCGGCGACGAAGCGGCGTTGCCGCGCGGCGGAGTCGTCCAGCCGGGCGAGCATGTCGTTCATGGTGCGGGCCAGGTGGCCGATCTCGTCGTCGGTGCCGGGCTCGGGGACGCGCTGGGACAACTCGGTGGCGGTGATGGCGGTGGCGGTGCGCCGGATCTGCTCCACCGGCCGCAGCGCGCGGCCGACCACCCACCACACGGTGCCGCACGCCACCAGGAGCGTGCCCGGCACACCGATGACGAGCAGCCGGCCGAAGGTCTCGTCGACCTGGTCGCGTTGGTTGGTGGCAGTCAGGGTGATGACGGTGACCGGTCGGCCGCCGACCTCGGTGTGCTCGCCGAGGACGGAGAGCTCGCCGGGAAGGACGCCGTCGGCGGCCTTCTGCCGAACCGGGGTCGTGGCATCCGCCGCAAGCGCGAACACAGCGGGCCTGCCGGCCAGACTGCGTGTCGAGGCGATGACGGTCCCGTCCGGGGCGAGGACCTGGGACTGGGCCTGCGCGTCGAGCACCGACTGCGGCAGTGGCTGCGGGAACGCCCCGGCGGTGGCCGACTGCTCGATCTGGACTGCGTAGGTGCGCAGTTGCCCGGCGATGGTGCGCTTGACCTGGCCGACCTGCAGCAGGTACATCACGAGGAGCCCGATGATGACGGCCGCGGTGAGCGCGAGACCGGCGATGACCGTGACGCGGGTCCGCACGGTGCGAGGGCGCGCGCCGTGCGCCAGACGGCGCCAGGCGCGCGCAAGCCCGTTCATGGTTTCTCGCTTCTGATGACGTATCCCTTGCCGCGCACGGTCTCGATGACGGTCGGCCCGCTCGGCCTCTCGATCTTGCGCCGCAGCCGGTGCACGAGGACCTCGACGATCGCCGGGTCGCCGGTGGAGTGGGCGTCCCAGCAGTGTTCCAGCAGTTCGGCCTTGGAGATGACGGAGCCCTTGCGCCGCAGCAGGTACTCCAGCACGGCGGCCTCCCGGTCGGTCACCTCCAGAGGCGCACCGTCGCGGGTGACGGTGCGCCCGGCGGGGTCCAGTGCCAGGCCGGCGGCGATGAGCACCGTCGGCCTGGCACCGAGGGTGCGTCGGGTCAGGGAGCGCAGGTGCGCGAGGAGGACCGGGTAGGAGAACGGCTTGGAGAGGTAGTCGTCCGCACCGGAGTCCAGCCCCTCGGCGTGGTCGAGGTCGTCGTCCATGGCGGTGAGCATCAGGATCGGCGTCCAGCGCTCGCGCTCGCGCAGGCGCTTGGCCACCTGGTACCCGTCCAGGCCGGGCAGCATGACGTCCAGCACGATGACGTCGTAGGCGCTCTCCGTCGCCATCCACAGCCCCTCCGTGCCGTTGTCCGTCGCGTCGACGACGTATCCCTCGGCCCGCAGGCCCCAGACCAGGGCCTCGGCGACGTCCGGCTCGTCCTCGACCACCAGCACCCGCACGGCCTATGCCTCCCCGATCCGCTGCGGAACCAGCTCCGGAAGGGCCTCGTCGGCCGGCCGCGTCACCGGGAGCCGGAGCAGTCGCGCGGCCCGGTCCGGCAGCCACCAGTTCCAGTCGCCGAACAGCGAGACCAGTGCGGGCAGCAGCAGCATCCGGACCACGATAGCGTCCAGCACCACCCCGAACGCCAGGCCCATGGCGATCTCGCGCACGGTGACGTCGTTCGCCGTGGCCAACGAGGCGAGCGCGAAGAACAGGATCAACGCGGCGGAGGTCACCAGGCGGCCGGTGCGCGACACACCCTCGATGATGCCCTCCCGCGTGGATCCGGTGCGGTCGTATCCCTCGCGGACCCTGGCCAGGATGAACACCTCGTAGTCCATGGACACGCCGAACAGGAACCCGAAGATGAGCACCGGGGCAAGGGAGTCGATCGCCCCGTAGGTGGACGCGCCCCACAGCGCTTTCATGCCGATGCCGTGCTGGAAGACGATCACCAGCAGGCCGTAGGAGGCCGCCACGGACAGCATGTTGAGCAGCACGGCCTTGGCGGGTAGCAGGACCGACCGCATTCCGCGGGTCAGCAGCAGGAAGGTGACCACCGCGACCACAGCGAACAGCAGTGGGAACGAGCCGTAGGTGGCGCTGGTCTCGTCCATCTTCTGTGCGCCCTCGCCGCCGGCCAGCACACCGGATGGGACGCTGCGGCGGATGTCGGCCAGCGAGGTGCCGCCGCCGGCGCTGCCGACCTCGTGGTGCGGGATCGCGATGACCATCGCGCTGCCCCTGGTGTGCCAGGCCGGTCCTGCCGGGGCTACGGCGCCGTGCAGGCTGGAAACGGTGTCCAGGGCGTTCACGGTGTTCCCCGCGTCGACGGCGTGCGGGACGTACACCGGCACCGCGGTCAACGTCCCGGACGGGAATCCGTCGGTTTCCAGGGTGTGCAGGCCGTCGGTGTAGGCGCCGGCGGTGGCCAGTGCGTGGCTGCTCGGCCTGCTGATGTCGATGGTCGCGGCGGTGGCGGTCAGCGCGGCCAGGATGCCCAGGCCCGCGACCGCCGAAGCCACGCGGTGCTTGATCACGAACTTCGACCAGCCGGTCCAGAACCGGCTGTCCGCCTGCCGTCGCGACGCCCGCCGCGGCCAGTCCACCCGCGGCCCGATCTTGGACAGCGCCGCGGGGAGCAGCGTCAGCGCGACCAGGGTCGCGGTGGAGGGGATGAACAGCCCGGACACACCGATGCCGCGGACCATCGAGTTGGGGATGACGGTCAGCGCGAACAGGCCGAGCGAGGCCACCATGCCGCTGAACCAGACGCTGTGCCCGGCCCGCTGCACGGCCGCGCGCACCGCTTCGTCGTTGCCCCTGCCGGCCGCGCGCTCCTCGCGCCAGCGGGTGACCACCAGCAGCGAGTAGTCGATCGACAGGCCCAGGCCCAGCAGCGCCACGATGTACTGCACGGCCGGGTGGATCGGCGAGGACGACGGCATCAGGAACGTCAGCCCGTAGACGAGCAGTTGCATCGTCAGCACCGAGATCAGGGCCATGCCCAGCGGCAAGAGCGCCAGCAGCGACCCGAACACCCAGGCCAGGATCACCAGCGCGCCGATCGCTCCGATGATCAGCTCACTGGTGACGCTGGAGTTGCCGCCTCCGGTGGTGTTGCCGGCCTCCAGGGCCCGCAGACTGGTGCCGTGCACGGTCAGACCGGGCGCCGCGGTCGTGGCGGCCCTGGTGAGGGCGTCGACCTGATCGGTGGCCATGTCGTCACCGGGCTTCGGCGGATAGGCCAGGACGATCGTGCTCGTCCCACCGTTCCCGACCAGCGTCCGGCTGCCGGTCGAGGCGTAGGAGACCAGGCGCAGGCTCGGCGCCGCCGTGGCGATGCCCCTGTCCACCGCCCGCAGTGTCGCCTGCGCCTGCGGCGAGTTGACGGTCTGTCCGGTCGGGAGGTCCAGGACCACGACTGCGGGGTCCTGGGTCGCGCCTCCATAACTCCGGGCGATCTGTACGTTGGCGGTGTAGCCGGGGCCGGTGACATGGGTGCCTGGTTGCAGTCGGCCCGAGAGCGACGGCGCCACCAGCACGCCCACCACTGTGATCACCAGCCAGCTGAGACCCACCACCAGCCGATGGCGGATCACCCATCCGCTCAGCTTCTCCACGATTCCCTCCCAGTGACCGGCAGCGGCGGCAGCCGCTGCTCACCTCACTGACGGAAGGTAGGGAGAGCTTCCTTACCGGACGCTTTCAGCGCCCGGCACGGACCGGCACACGCTCGTGCGGTGCCGCGTCAGGAACGCCCGGTTCCCGGCCCGACGGCGCGCGCCTCACGGTCACGCCGACATGTCCTGCTCGCCGCCTCCGTGCACGACGCCGTCGCGCACGGCATCCCGACGACCACCGCCTGCGCGACGGCGACCTGGTCAGCATCGACTGCGGAGCAGCCGCAGTGCGTCATGAGATATGCGACGTCACGCAGGGAGTCGGCGAGGCGGTTCAGCCGGACGTTCGGGCCGCCTTCGCCGAGCGCCTCGTGGAAGCGGGCGTGCGCAACCAGCCACTCCGCGCTGATGGTGCCGTCCTCGTCCGTGGTGGGGACGGAGGCGAGTGTGTGGTGCGCGGCCAGCAGACGCGACTCCCAGGCCAGGTCGCCGTGTTCGATCGCCTGCCGCAGCGCCAGGGTCTCCACAGTCACCCGCACCTCGGTGAGCGAGGCGGACCGTGCCGCCCGCGCCCTGGTAGCCCTTGTCCGCCCAGCAGTTGATGCCGGCCTACGGTGAGCCGGTCGAGGAAGGTCTGACCCGTGTAGCTCTTGGACATGGCCCTGACTTGGCCCATCCGCGGCCGGTGTCATCTGGCCTTGTTGCGCTGATAGTGGCGGGCGACCCGCACCCGGTTGCCGCAGCGGGTGGCCGAGCACCAGCGGCGGCGCGGATGGGCGGCCAGAAAGAGCATCACGCAGTCGTCCGCCTCGCACTCCCGGATCCTGGTGACCGCCGGATCTGCCAGCAGTTCGGCGGCGGCCTCCGCGAGGCAGGCGGCCAGCCGCAGCCCCGGTGAGCCGTCGCGCCGGCGCGTGGCCGCCACCGCCGACCCGTTCCATGTCAGCTCGTTGATCGCCGGCGCGGCGCGCTGCGCCTGGTTGAGCCCGTCCAGGTCAGCGGCCAAGGGCTCGTGGCCTCGGCGGACGTGGTCGAGGGCGCGGGCGGTGTGTTCCCGTACGGCCCTCACGGCGGCCAGATCCGCAGCGCTGACCGCCTGTGGCACCTCGTCCGGCAGGCGGTCGGCCTGAAGGATCCACCAGGCCCGCAGGTCGTCCGTGGTCGCGAGCAGGTCGCCTGCGGTCGGACGGGTGTTGACCAGGTCCAGCGCCAGCGGTTCTCCGGTCAGCGGCACAAGATCACTCATGCGGCTAATGATACCTCGACGTATTGACACATTAGTCAAGCCGGCGCTATACCTAATGCATACATCGATAGAGAAGGAATTAGCATGGATGTCACCGTCGCCCGCACCGTCCACCGCCACATCGATGTCGACGGCGTCCGCGTCTTCTACCGGGAGTCCCTCCCAGACCGGGCCGACGCACCGGTACTGCTGCTCCTGCACGGCTTCCCGTCCGGTTCTCACCAATTTCGCGGCCTCATCGACGTGCTCGGCTCGCGCTACCGGCTGATCGCCCCGGACTACCCCGGCTTCGGCCACACCGAGGCCCCGGACGACTTCACCTACTCCTTCGACCGGCTCACCGACATCACTGAAGGCTTCGTCCGGCGCCTCGGCCTCGACCGGTTCGTGATGTACGTCTTCGACTTCGGCGCGCCCATCGGCTTCCGTATCGCCGAACGCCACCCGGAATGGATCGCGGGGCTGGTCGTGCAGAACGGCAACGCCTACGAAGAGGGGCTCTCCGACGCGGCTCGCGGCCTCATCGGCCTGACCCCCGGCACCCCTGGCGCCGAGGACACCATCCAGAGCATGCTCACCCTCGACAGCACCCGCAGCCAGTACGAGACCGGCGTCCCCGACCCCGACCTCATCACCCCGGACGGCTACACCCTCGACCAGCACTTCCTCGACCTGCCCGGCCGCAAGGGGGCCCAGCAGGCACTGATCTTCGACTATCACACCAACGTCGAGCACTACGACCACTGGCACGCATGGCTGCGCCGGCACACTCCTCCCACCCTCATCACCTGGGGAAGCAACGATCCCTTCTTCCCCGAGCCCGGGGCCCGCGCCTACCTCCACGACGTACCCGACGCCGAACTCCACCTCTTCGAGACCGGCCACTTCGCCCTGGAAACCCATCTGCCGGAGATCGCCCCACTGATCGCCGACTTTCTCGACCGCTCCTGGAAGTGATCAGTCCCGCGATCGAAGCGTGGCCGGGTCTCGGTGGACTGTCCTGGTGACGCCGCAAACCGTCCGGCCCCTCGCGTAGGCAAAGGAGGATTGATGGATATCAAGACCGTCGAGCATGAGGGCGAGCAGGCAATCCAGCGGCAGGCACGCGAAGGCGGGCCCGGATGGGGATCTCCGATGTTCGGACCGGAGATCCCCCATGGGTTCGTCCCGTTCATCCGGGACCAGCGCATGCTCGTCATCGCCGGGGCCGACGATGAGGGTGCGATCTGGTCGACCATCGTCGACGGGCCGACCGGTTTCGCCAAAGCGGTGGACGAACGGACCGTCGTCATCGACGCGTTGCCCGCGCCCGGTGATCCGCTCCGCGAGGCCTTCCACACCGAACGGGACATCGGTGTGCTCGCCCTCCAGCCGCAGACGCGACGCCGGATCCGGATGAACGGAGTCGCCAGGCGCGACGGGAACCGCCTCATCACGCGAACCGAGCAGGTGCTGGGCAACTGCCCGAAGTACCTTCAGACACGCACTGTCAAAGAGACCGTACCCGGCGGCGCCCGACCGGCCGTGACCTGCGAAGAACTCAGTGAAAACCAGCAGCGGTGGATCGAGGGCGCCGACACGTTCTTCATCGCGAGTCTCTCGCCCGAGCACGGCGCCGACTCCTCGCACCGCGGCGGCATGCCGGGATTCGTCACGGTCGTCAGCCCGCACAAAATCGTCTGGCCGGACTACACCGGGAATCAGTTCTACATGACGCTCGGCAACATGCATCTCCATCCGGCGGCCGGCCTGCTCTTCCTGGACTGGGAAAACGGTCACACGCTGCAGCTGACCGGACAGGGCCGGATCGACTGGGATCCTGCCCGCGCCCAGAAGTACCCCGGAGCCCAACGGGTGGTCGAGTTCAACATCGCCAAGGTGGTGCAGATCGACCACGCCAGCTCCCTGAGGTGGCGGTTTCACGCCTACTCGCGGGTCAATCCGCCTGCGCGCACCGCCGACCGACCCACCGAACCAACGTGGTCCGCCCGACGACAGCCGTGACATCGGGAGCCCGACCCCAGCTACCACGGTCTGCAGTACTGGCCCGCCCTCGGCCCCGGCGCCTTCGCCATCAAGCTCCGGGTGCAACTGCTGCGTGACCTCGGCCCGGCGCTCTCCCCGCACTCCGCGTTCCTGCTGCTCCAGGGGGTGGAGACGCTGAGCCTGCGCATCGAGCGGCACTCCGCGAACGCCCAGGCCCTGGCCGATTGGCTGGAGCAGCGCGACGAGGTCGCGGCCGTCCACTACCCGGGACTTGAGTCCAGCCGCTGGTACGAGACCGGGCAGAAGTACCTGCCGCGCGGCGCCGGTGCCATCGTCTCATTCGAGTTGCGGGACGGCATCGAGGCGGGCAAGCGGTTCGTGGACGCCGTCGAGCTGTTCAGCCACCTCGCCAACATCGGCGACGTCCGCAGCCTCATCATCCACCCGGCGTCCACCACCCACAGCCAGCTCGACGAGGCACAGTTGGCGGCCACCGGCACCTCCCCCGGGCTGGTACGGCTGTCGGTGGGCATCGAGAGCCTGGCCGACCTCAAGGCGGACCTGGAGGCAGGGTTCCGCGCGGCCAAGGGCGCGTCCTGAAAACACCGTACTGACGCCCTCCGAGGTCCCCCTCCCGCCGGCCACCGGGGCCTGGCGGGCGCTGGCAGGCCTTCGCCGACTTCGAGTACCAGGCCGGACTGCTGGTCGACGGAGACGGCAAGAAGCTGACGAAGGCCCCGGACGCCTCGGCCTTCTTCAGCAACGACTATCTCCCGGCCGCCAAGTGAGGCCGCTGCTACGGTCGTTGTGGCCGCCGTCCGCTGCTGGTGCCGGCCGTGGTGGTCGGCGGCTGGCAGCTGTACGTCACCGCCGTCGGGGTCGATCCGATGACAGTGCCGTCACCCGCACGCGTCGTCGAGCAGGGCTGGGCGAACCGTGCGGACCTGTGGGCGCAGACGCTGCCGACCCTCCAGGAGACCCTGCTCGGCTTCGCGTTCTCCTTCGCGGCGGCCTGGCTGGTCGCGGTCCTGCTGGACTTCGGGACGCGCTGTCCTGGTCGCCGTTCCGATCCGCCGTGCACGCACGGGCGGCCGGCGAGGCACTGGCCCGGCTGCACCTGGCGGCTGAGGGATTCGACGCGCCGCGCCGCCGAGTGCAGCCGCTGGTCGCGTCGTTCACGGTGTTCGCGTCCAGCGAGCCCTGCTCGCTCTGGAAGGACATGTGGCCGAGCGGCCCGAACTGGACGAAGCCCTCAAGGAGTTCCCGTGGCGCGAGGACACCGAACGCGTCCTGGTGCCGCTGCACACGCGGCTGACCCCGCACCTCGACGACCTCGCCCCACTGTGGACCCACAACGACTGGCACGCCTCCAAGCTGCTGTGGGACGCCGACGGCCGAGTGGCCACGGTCCTGGACTTCGGCATGAGCGACCGCACCACCGCCGTGCACGACCTGGCCACAGCCATCGAACGCAACGCGGTCCAATGGCTGCAACCGGGCTACCCGGTGCCCTCGTTCGTAGCGGACGATGGCGTCGGCCACGTCCTGCTCCAGCTAGTCGACCCTCACCCGCATCGGAGCCCGCGCCCAGCTGGACATCCGGCCCACCGGCCGCAGCCCCCGCCGTGGCCTGGTCACCGAGTCCGCCCGCGCCGGCAACTCCGGCGCCGTCGCTGAGAAGCAGGGCAGCTGGGTGAAGGTCTCCCCGGTGATGCGCGGCTACCGCGAGGAAGACGACGGCTTCACCACGAACGCCCTGCACGGCGTGCTGTAGAGAGGACAATTGTCACCAGACGCCGGAACCGAAATGCGACTCACGTCAGATCGCGTCCCGATCGGTGAACCAGTCAGCCGTAGATCGTGATCTCGGTGGTGCGGGGGCCGCCGAGGCAGCAGGCGGCCAGCGTCGATCATCTCGCCCGAGATCGCCCACGCCGTCGCGGGCGTCGGCTCCTTCTCCGTCTACCCGAGTTCACCGAGACGGAGGGCATCCATTATCTCGCTGAGCTTCGCGGTCGCGGCCGGGGTCCGCTCCTGCGCTTGTTCAGCGAGCCGGAAGGCCTCGTCAATCTCGCTGAGCTTCACGGAGGACAGGACGGCCGCCCGCTCCTTCAGGTCGTCCCGGGACACAGTGGTCAGCCACGTACACGGGGTGAAGCCTGGACGCGGGAACGCGAGCCGCAGCACGCCCTCGAACGGCAGTCCTTCACCGACACCGACCGTCACTTCGATGCCCAGACCGCTGATGTCGACGCCCGCCGGAGCGACGACCTGCATCACCCGGATCCCGGACGTGTCGTCTCCCGACAGCAGTACGACCAACCTCCGCTCGTCGAACTGGACCCACCAGACTTCGCCACGTTGCACAAGTCCTCCAGACACATGACGGCAGACAGACGCTGCGCGGCCCTGACGCGCTGTGGAGACGGGTACGGCCACCGTTGATCATCGGTGTGTGAAGACTGAAGATCATGCCCCACAGGGGGCGGTCGTCGTCGGGGCGGCCGGTCTCTTTCCGAATGAGCGGCGTGAGTCGGTCGTCGGCCATGGCGTAGTCGGCGAACATGACGGCGGCCGGGGGCCATGTGCCAGACGCGAAGCTGCAGGGCGCGTCGGGGCTCATCGGGAGGTCAGAGGTCCTCGACGCGAATCAGCTCGGGAGTTCCCGCAGTGGTGTCACGATCGTCCGTTTGGGTCACCTCATCTCCAGTTCGGCCGGGCGGTAACGGGGTGGCATCCGCGGCACGTGCTGCCTTCGCTTCTGCGTTTCGGTGGATTCGGACGATACGCCGCGCGGGAGGGATATCGAACACTCTGACATTTCTGGGTGGTTGCCTGGCTGAGGCGTGAATCAGGTTTCCGATACCGGTGATGTCCGGGCAGCGGCCCGGAGTGACGTCCGAGGAAGCCGCGGAGATCAAGCGACTGCGGGCCGAGAACCGCGGAGCCCACCCGTGCCCTGACTCGAACGTGGCACGTCACGTGCCCCCTGGAAAGAACTTCGCATGCCACGGCAGTGCAGTGGCGCAGCGCGAATTCGATGGGGCACCACATTGGCTTCCTGCATGGCGAGCGGGGCGACAAGCGCTTCTGGGACACCGCCATCTGTCTGCCCGGCGAAGGAAGCTGCCTCGGGGCCCTCTCAGCCCACTTGGTCCTGAGCGCCGAGGACACCCGAGTCTCGACTACTGCGAGTGGACCAGTGCCGCGGCCCGCCGGGAGGCAGCGAACGCCGGAAACCACGACAGGGTGCACGAGATCCTCTCCAGCACCGGGTGAACGGTTCGGCCACGGAAGGTGGTACCGCTTGCACCGCTCCCTGTCCCCGGTCGCCGGCGTGATCCGATCGTGCCGAGGCACGCTGCGGGTGCCCCGCTCCGTCGGGAAAGGGAGATCGCACAGGCAATGGATCACCCTGTCCCGCTCTCCGGGTACCGTCAGGGTATGAGTCATCCGCACCCCGAACTGAAAGCCGCCCCGCCCCTTCCCGAAGGAGGGCTGCGGGTCATCGCCCTGGGCGGCCTGGGCGAGATCGGCCGCAACATGACCGTCTTCGAGCACGCGGGCAAGTTGCTCGTCGTCGACTGCGGCGTGCTGTTCCCCGAGGAGACCCAGCCCGGCGTGGACGTGATCCTGCCGGACTTCACCTCGATCCGGGACCGGCTGGACGACATCGTGGCCGTGGTACTCACCCACGGCCACGAGGACCACATCGGGGGCGTGCCGTACCTGCTGCGCGAGCGGTCCGACATTCCCGTCGTCGGCTCCAAGCTGACGCTGGCGTTCCTGGAGGCCAAGCTCAAGGAACACGGCATCCGGCCGCGCACGGTGCGGGTGCGGGAGGGCGACCGGCGCGGCTTCGGGCCCTTCGACTGCGAATTCGTGGCGGTCAACCACTCCATCCCCGACAGCCTCGCGGTCGCCGTCCGCACCCGGGCCGGGATGGTGCTGCACACCGGCGACTTCAAGATGGACCAGTTCCCTCTCGACGACCGCATCACCGATCTGCGCGCCTTCGCCCGCCTCGGCGAGGAGGGCGTGGACCTGTTCCTCACCGACTCCACCAACGCCGAAGTACCCGGCTTCACCACCTCCGAGCGTGAGCTGAACCCGGCGATCGAGCAGGTGATGCGCACCGCACCGCGCCGGGTCATCGTCTCCAGCTTCGCCAGCCACGTGCACCGCATCCAGCAGGTCCTGGACGCCGCCCACCAGCACGGCCGCAAGGTCGCCTTCGTCGGCCGGTCGATGGTCCGCAACATGGGCATCGCCCGCGACCTGGGCTATCTGAAGGTCCCCTCCGGTCTGGTCGTGAGCACGAAGGAGCTGGAGAAGCTCCCGGACCACAAGATCACTCTGGTGTGCACCGGCTCCCAGGGCGAACCGATGGCCGCGCTGTCACGGATGGCCAACCGCGACCACGTGATCCGCATCGGCAAGGGCGACACCGTCCTGCTCGCCAGCTCCCTGATCCCCGGCAACGAGAACGCCATCTACCGGGTGATCAACGGACTCACCCGGTGGGGCGCCCACGTGGTCCACAAGGGCAACGCCAAGGTGCACGTCTCCGGGCACGCCAGCGCCGGCGAACTCGTCTACTGCTACAACATCGTCAAGCCCCGCAACGTCATGCCCGTGCACGGCGAATGGCGCCACCTGCGGGCCAACGGCGACCTCGCCATCCGTACCGGTGTCGACCCCGACCGGGTCGTCATCGCCGAGGACGGCGTCGTCGTCGACCTGGTCGACGGGCGGGCGTCCATCACCGGCAAGGTCCCCGCCGGCAACGTCTACGTGGACGGCATGGAAGTCGGCGGCGCCACGGAAGCGTCGCTCAAGGACCGCCTCACCCTCGCCGCCGAAGGCGTGGTCACGGTGGTGGCGATCGTCGACGCGGACACCGGGGCCCTCGCGGAGGCCCCCGACTTCCTGGCCCGGGGCTTCGTCCACGACGACGCCACCTTCGAGCCGGTCATCCCCGTCATCGAGAAGACCCTGGCCACCGCGGCCGAGGAAGGCGTCGGGGACGCGCGCCAACTCGAACAACTCGTCGCCCGCGCCGTGGCGAACTGGGCGTTCCGCACCTATCGCCGCAAGCCGCTCATCATCCCCGTCATCATCGACGCCTGAGCCGCGCCCCGGCAGCACGGTCCGCGGTTCCGGTGGCGGCCCCGCGAGCATCGAGGTCGGGCACGCCCGGACCGGACGGTAGCGAAGCCGCCGGGCTCGACGAGGCGGATCGCCTCGCCGCGGGCGGCCGACAGGTCCGCGAGGGAGTCGGTGTTGCGGGCGACGGCCCTGTCGCCGCGCTCCAGGGCCGCCTGCGCAAACTCGCGGCCGAAGCCGCCGCGGGAGGAACCGGTGACATGGCGGCGGTGCACCCCGCTCAGATGTTGTACAAGATCGGACAGCGTCCACTCGGAAGCAGGTCGGCACCTGCACGTCGTGGCCGGGCACGAAGGCGACCGCTGCCCGGAACGCGACCGTCTGTGCGTCGTTCAGCCGCAGCAGGAGGGGGAACGCGCGCAACGCCGGCCGCGTGCACTCGAACAAGGCACTGCCCTCATCCCGGAATTCCAGTTCGGCGGCGCCAACGATCCGAGCCAACCGCATCTGGGCCATTCCCCCAGGCGAGTCCCCCGGCTACGCCCCGCCCGCGACGCGCGCACGAGCGTGCGCAGGTCGCGGGCCACTGCACGGGACACTGCACGGGACACGCGATGGATAGCGCGAGTGCCGGTGAAGCGCTTAGATCGCGGGACTCATCGACTCAGCCGCCGCTCTTGCGCCTGAACGACCGCTGGCTCGCAGCCGGGCCGTGCGCCGAACGCACCTTCGATGCATCGGACTTGGCGGCAACATCAGCGGCATCCACCTGCGCACCGCGCTTGCGCGCCAGGGCTTCGCGGAACTTGCGCTTGAGGTCGTAGTTGCCGTCGTTGTCCGGCTCCAGAGGGGACGCCTCAGGGGCAGCCGGCTCCGAACCTTCCGTAGATACGGGCTCTGCGGTCATGGTGACCTCCTGGGTTCGGGGGGGTGGGCAAGCACAGCTTGTCATGCTGGGCGCGGTGCGAGGCGCCGGCAACATCATCCTGCTCTGTTTCGGCGGGCATCCCTCTCCCGGCCAACGGTGTTGACTTCGTAGGTGAGGCACACAGGACGGCTTCGGGCCGGGCCGAGGCCGTCGATCCCGTGGCCGGGCTGCCAGGGCAACGGCTCTCAGCCGTTGCGACGCACCAGGGCGGCCCTGCGGGCCTCGGCGAGCTTGCGGGCCTCGCCCGCCTTTCGGGACGTGCCGGCGCCGCGGGAGGTGCCCTTGCTGGTGCCGAGGCCGCGGAAGGGAGCGTTGGTGTTCTTGGGTCGGGGGACGGCGGGCTCGCCGTCGAGCGGGATCCCGGAGGGTGTCTTGGCGCCGGTGATCCGGCTCAGCTCCGCCTCGCCCGAGCGCACCTTGGTGACGGTCGGCTCGATGCCGGCCCCGGCCATCATGCGGCTCGTCTCACGGCGCTGGCCCGCCAGCACGAGCGTGACCACGCTGCCGGACTCACCGGCGCGGGCGGTGCGGCCCGCCCGGTGCACATAGTCCTTGGCATCGGTGGGCGGGTCGACGTTGACCACGAGATCGAGGTCGTCGACGTGCAGGCCACGGGCCGCGACATTGGTCGCCACCAGAACGGTGATCTGGCTGTTCTTGAACTGCGCCAGGGTCCGTGTCCGCTGTGGCTGGGACTTGCCGCTGTGCAGGGCCCCGGCGTGCACCCCGCTGGCCCGGAGATGCCGGGTGAGCTGGTCGACGGCGTGCTTGGTGTCGAGGAACAGCAGTACGCGGCCGTCACGGGCAGCGATCTCCGTGATGACGGCGTAGCGGTCAGGGCCGTGGACGACCAGAACGTGGTGCTCCATCGTCGTGACTGTGCCCGCGGCCGGGTCGACCGAGTGGACGATGGGGTCGTGGAGGTAGCGGCGGACCAGTTGATCGACGTCGCGATCGAGAGTGGCCGAGAAAAGCATCCGCTGACCGTCGGGGTGCACCTGGTCGAGCACGTCGGCAACCTGCGGCAGGAATCCCAAGTCGCACATCTGGTCGGCCTCGTCCAGCACGGTGATCCTCACCCGTCCCAGGCGGCAGGCGTTGCGCTCGATGAGGTCATGCAGGCGTCCAGGGGTGGCGACGACCACCTCGGCTCCCTGCCGCAGCGCGGCGACCTGCCGGCCGATCGACGTTCCGCCGACGACCGTGGCGATCCGCAGCCGCAGTGCCTCGGCGTACGGCGCCAGCGCCTGGGTGACCTGTTGGGCCAGCTCCCGGGTGGGCACCAGGATCAGAGCAAGGGGCTGCTTCGGTTCCGCGCGCCGCCCGGCCGTCCGTGCGAGCAGCGGCAGGCCGAAAGCGAGCGTCTTGCCTGATCCTGTGCGCCCGCGTCCCAGGATGTCGCGCCCCTCCAGGGCATCGGGCAGTGTCGCGGCCTGAATCGGAAAGGGTTCGCGCACCCCGAGTTCGCTCAGTGTCCGCAGCATCTCCGTCGGCAGTTCCAGACCGGCGAAGGTGACGGCCGGGAGCAGCGCCGGGGTCGTTGCCCCAGGCTGGGCGGGACCGCCGTGAGCGATGCCGGAGTCATTGGGATGCTTCATAAACAGCCTTCCGCAGGGGAACTTACCGAGGAAGGCCCGGCAGGTTTGAACAGCTCACGCACAAGCCGAACGGAACAGACAGAATCGCCCACCGCGACGACCACGCAAACGCGTGAGACTAACACACGGCATAACCTCGCGCCGCTGATACCGATCCCCCCTGTGTACGAGTGCCGGCAGCGGGTCGGCCTGGAACAACCGTTCCCCTTGAAGAACGGCCCCACCCCACGGGCGAGCTGTCCGACGCCTTGAAGGTGGAGCCGATCTCGACGGAGGGGCCAGAACGACGCGCCGGGCACGATCTCGCCCGGCTTCTGCGCCCACCGGCCGCACCTCAGTTCCACGCGGTCCACGTCACCGTCCGGACCGGACCGCCCGACCAGGGTCAGCGTCGGCATGTGGAAGCCTGGACAGGGAGCGCCAAGCTGACGGCGCCAGCCGGACGAGCTGGCCACGGCCGAGTCCGGCCGCGTCGGCACGACGCTTCCGACAGGCCCTTGACCAACTGCTTCGCGCGGCCCAGCGCGCGCCTGCGGACGTCCGCACCGATGTGAACATGGACGATGTCGCAGCCCTGGCCATCGGGTGCGCGACGCTGCGGGCCACGCATCGCGACCGCAACGGAGGTGCCCGCATGGTGCGGCTGACGCTGGAGTGCCTGCGGGCGCCCTCATTCGTCACGCAAGGCCCAGCGTTTCGTAAAACCACCGGTCCTTTTCACACAGCGTCACAGTCCGAGGAATGCGGCGCCTGGCTCCAGCTCCGGCCCACCGGCCGGCCTGCCCGCTACTGCGGAGCGACCTGCCGACAGCGAGCGCATCGACGCCGCCTCGGCACGGCAGGCATGCATGCCTGATGAAGGACGAGTCGCAGGAACCGGAGACGTCGAGTAGACCGACGTCCTGACTTCGAGGGACCGGTCTCGCCCAGCCGACCCGGTGTAAAGGCGCTCTGCGATTCGCTCAGCCGAAACGGCCATTGACATGGTCAGCGGTGCGCCTGTCCTGCGGGGAATGGAACATGGCGTCGGTCGGGCCGCGTTCGACGATGCCGCCCGGTTCGCCCTGCTCGGCGAGGAAGAAGGCACACCGGTCGGAGACTCGGGCCGCCTGCTGCATGTTGTGGGTCACGATGACGACCGTGACCTCCTACGCCAGGCCCTGGATGGTTTCCTCCACGCGTCGCGTGGACGTCGGGTCGAGCGCCGAGCACGGTTCGTCCATCAGCAGCAACTGTCTCGCATGCCGACACAACCCACGCGAAAAATGAGGTCTTCACCCCGGTTTAGTCACGTCACTTTTGAGACAGGGGTGATCTCGCAGACTGTCCGCCGCCTCACGGCCCGCACGCAGTTCCGCCCGCACACCGACCACCGCACCTCCACCAGGCACACCCCGCCGTTCGCGCATTCCCTATAATTCCTATCGGATTACTAGGAATAGCCCGGTGCTCCCGGCGGATGAATACACCACGCCAACCGACACTCTTGAGGAGACCACCCACCATGGGCGTTGCCACCATGCCGACCCAACCCGCCGCGTCCGACGGGAGTGGGCCCGGCCGCGCCCACTGGCTGCATGTGGCCCGTGAGACGGCGGACGACCTCGCCACGGATGCGGCGGCCAGGGAACATGCGGGCAAGCCCCCCTTCGGCGAGGTCTCCGCACTCCGTGAATCCGGACTGCTGACCCTGCTCATACCGGCCGAACTCGGCGGAGGCGGCGCGGACTGGCCCACCGCGTACGCGGTCGTCCGGGAGATCTCGTCCACCGACGCCGCGATCGCCCAACTGCTGGGCACGCACTACTTCCTGTCATGGAGTGCCCGGTCCTTCACCGAACCCGACCTCGCCACTCGGATCGAACGGCTGTCGGCGACGGAGCAGTGGTGCTGGGGAGGAGGTCTCGCCGCTCAAGGTCCCCCGCTGGTCCTGACCAGGAAGGGGAAAGGCTATGTCCTCGACGGCCGGCAGAGCTACGCCACCGGAGTTCTGGTCGCCGACCGCCTCGCGGTGCGGGCCGAGCGGGCCGACAACCGCGAACCAGTCGCCGTCGTCGTCGCTCCCGCCCATCCCGGCGTGAGGATCGACGCCGCGGAAGGCTTCGGACAGCGGCTCGCGGCCGGAGGTGACGTGGAATTCGACGCCGTGCCCGTCACCGTCCACGACGTGCTCGGCTCCCTCGCCGCCGACGACGACGTGCTTTCACCGTCGGCCGCTCTGGCCTCACCGATCGGGCGTCTCCTCTCCGCCCAACTCCTTCTCGGCCTCGCCGAAGGCGCACTCGCCGAAGCGCGCGAGTACAGCAGAGCTGGCCAGTCGTCCTGGCACCCCGCCTGGCCGGACGGCTCTCCCAGGGACCCGCACGTACTGACCACCTACGGGGAACTCACGATCCTCACCCGCTCCGCCGCCGCACTGACCGATCAGGCACTGGCAGCCGTCCACGGAGGACTGGCACGCGGCGAAGACCTCACCTACGACGAATACGCCGACATCTCGGTCCAGGTGACGATGGCCGAGGCCGCCGCTTCCAAGGCCGCGCAGGAATCCACCAGCCGCGCCCTGGACGTCGTCGGCTCCCGCTCCGTATCCGCACGCCTGGGCCTCGACCGCTTCTGGCGCAATGCCCGGGCCCACACCTTGCACAGGCCCGTCGCCCAGCAGTTCCGCGACGCCGGGGACTATTTCCTCAACGGCGCCCACCCTCCGTTCGTACTGCCGGCCTGACCGGGGAACCAGCAGCACCGGATCAGCGGCAAGAGCGACAAGTCGTCGACCTCACACACGAGTTGCGGGACGGATCGTTGCGGTTGCGTGAAACACGCGCCGTTGGTCCTGGGACGGCGCCGCCATGGAACTCGTGGCAGACCAAGTACCCCGTGTCGACACGCTCACCGCCGTCGACACCGTGCGCCGGTGTCTCGACACGGCAGGGTGCGTGGCGGTGAACGCGGCCGTGAGCGGCGCCGAACTCGACACGCTCCGCGAGTCCCTCAAGCGTTCGGTCGAGGGCGGACGGCTCGGACGGACCTCGTTCGACGGCCTGGCGACCCGCCGGGTGTTCGCCCCCTTCGCACGATGCCACTGCCTGGACCAGCTCCAGCAGCATCCGGTAGCCGGCGGCGTCATCGCTGATCCGCCGCCTGGCCGGTAGTTCGTCGACCAGCGCGACGTCGTGATGCCTCTCTGCCCGGTCGATCCCAACGGGCGGCATGCGGTGGTGGGGTTCACGGGATGTGGAGACGCCGGAACCGCGCCGCTCTCTCGTGAGGCATCACGGCCGGGGAGATTCCCAGGCATCTGCCCGGCGTCCGCATGCCGCGTGGAACCCACCACCGTGACGGCGCCGCTCTATCGGGAGACCTCGTCAGCCAGGGGCCTTACGGGCGTCCGTCACACCGGACAGCCCAGAGGCCCAACTGCGGCCTTCTGGAACCACCCTCACAACGGATTAGGGGCCTTCGCGACAGGAACCGCCACAGTCCTGACCGCCACACCGTTCCGGCGCCGGCCGCCGGTGTTCCCGAGCGATCAGGAGGCAGGCGACCCCGTGCCCAGCGCCCGGTCGCCGAGTCCCTGCTGGACCGGCTGATCAACTCCAGTCACCAGGTCACCCTCAACGGCCCCAGCTACCGCCCCAACAAACGACCAAAGGGCCCCGTCGGCAAGCCGGACACCACCGCCGGCTGCCAATTGGAACTCGCCCGAGCCAATCTTGTTAGAAGCCCTCAGCGGTCGAGCGAGCCGATGAAGCGGTCCAGCCGAGAAACGACTTGCCGCAGGACGTCAACCGATCCCGCGGCATCGTCCGCAAGCTCCAGGCCATGGTCCGCCGAGGGCACTTCCAGGACGTCGTGTCGCAGGGACGCGGCAATTCGTGAATCCCAGAGCTTGTCGGCGCTTCCGCCGATGAGGAGGGTCGGCTCCATGGTTCGCCGGAGAGCCGCGACAACGTGGTTGATGGTCAGGACCGGGGTGAGCCAGGCTGCCGGGATGTTGCTGTCGGCTGTGATGCCGCAGGCGAGGGAGCCCAGGGACTTGCCGACCACGAGCCGACAAGCCCCCGCTTCTGCTTCGATGGCCTCGGCGACCTGCCGTTCCACCCATGCGATCCGATCGTCCACCGTGAACAGCGCGAACCCATCGGGGATCTGCCACCACAGCTCCTGGACCGTCCAGCCGTGCTGGAGCAGGACGTTCCGGGCGAAGTGCAGGAGCGGCCGGGCAGGCGAGTAGCCGACACCTGGAACGACAAGTGCGACACGATCTCGGCCTCCGTCGAAACGGGTGGGCATGGCGAAGGGGACGGGATCAGACATGGCCGCAGACTACTAGTCAGTGGATCACGTAACTCAGGGTGCTCGAACGTCGCCACAACCACCACCTGGGGAATTGCATGACCATGAACCCTGGGGAATTACGTGACCGTCGACAGAGGTCTGACGAGAGCGTGCGGAAGCCGCGATTCAATCCAGGACTGGTGGTTCGCCAGGCCATCTTCGACGACAGCCGAGGCTTGCGATGGCAGCGCGCGGAAGGAAGGCTCCTCGCAAACCCCGTGGTGAACTGGACTGCCAATGCAGTCGAGCACTATGGTCCCGGAGATCCGCCGCCTCCTCCCCGTCGCGTTCAACCCACCAGCCGCCTCCGCGGCCAGACCGCTGCATTGGTCCAACTGGCGCCGGGGCCACCAGGCAACAGCCCGCCGCAGTCACTACCGACGACGATCCGCCGACGAGCTGCTGGATGGACCACGCAACCTCACTGGAGTATGAGTCCGCCCGGCACACCGTTCCAGGTAGCCGACCATGCCCCCGCGTGTGGCGTCGCCCTTGGCAAGGCCAGCCAGCACGGGCAGATACAGGGCGTGTCGCGCGGATCGGGTTCTCCGGCGAGCAGACAGCGGGCCTTGCGGAAGAGATGGGGTCTCGGGATTGAGGACCGTGCGGACCACCAAGTCGTCGAAGGCATCCGGCCCGGGCCCGGTCCGTTACCGACTGCCGTCGGTTCGAGGTGCCGGTATGGGCGGTCGCTCGCGACCGCCCATACCGGCGTTGGATCAGGATGCTTTCGCGACCCGGCTGAAGAGTCGGCCGGCGAGGTCGACGCCTGTAACCGAGCCGTCCGCGTCGCGGGAGAAGTAGCCGCGCTGCCCCTTGAGGCCGCCTTCAGTGACGATGTACTCGTCTCCGTCGCCGGGAAGGAAGCCGATGGCCGCGGCCGGGTAGTCCGCAGGCATTTCCTCGTCCGATGCCTCGCGGATCTCCGGCTTGATGCCGACCGCCAGGGTGAGGCGGGTGCCGTCGGTGGCGATGTCGAAGTTTATGGCGTCGATCTCGTAGCGGCCGACGACCTCTTGGGCCCGTCCCTCGTCGTAGGGGACCGGCTCCGCCGTCTTCTCGACGACGCCGAGGCAGTGCTCGAGCACCCATCGCACGACGGACTGGTTGAAGGGGTAGCCGTCCGGGCCGGCGTTGGCCAGGGAGACCACCGCGAAGTTGCGCTCGGGCACGATGAGCAGCTCGGCGAACTGGCCGTTGCCCGAGCCGCCGTGGCCGATCCCGTGCAGGCCGTCCAGATCGTGCAGGAACCAGCAGATGCCGAAGCCGTCGCCGAGAGTGCTGGCGCGCAGCTCGACCGTCTGCTCCCGCATGCGGTGTAGTTCCGCGGCGGGCAACACGCCCTCGCCGTCGCCGAGTTGGAATCGTGCCCAGCGCAGCAGATCGCTCACGGAGGAGGCGAGGCCGCCACCGGGGTTGTCGCCGCGCGCGCCCTCCTTGAACGCTGCCCACGGCCGGGCGGGGCGCATTTCGCCGTCGTCGCCGCGGTTGTAGCCCACGGCGAACTTGCGGACCATCACCTCGGACAGGCCGTACACGGTGTCCGCAAGGCCCACCGGCTCCAGGACGAGCGAGGCCACGGCCTGCTCGAAGGGCAGGCCCGTGACCTTCTCGATGATCCGCCCGGCCAGGTTGTATCCGGCCTGGCTGTACGAGGCGCGGACCCCGGGCGCTGCGATCAGCGGCAACTGAGGCAACTTCGCCACGAGCCCGGCCAGCGAGCGGTCACCCTCGCCGTCGTCGATCAGGTTCCAGTCCAGGCCCGCGGTGTGGTTGAGCAGGTTCAGGACGGTGATCTGCGCCGCGGCCTGCTCGTCGGCGAGCTTCAGTTCGGGTACGTAGCGCCGCACCGGCGCGTCCAGGTCCACCTTTCCCTCGGCGACCAGGCGCATCAGCGCGGTCGCCGTGAAGGTCTTGGACACCGATCCCAGGGGAAACAGGGTCTTTTCGTCGACCGGCAGCGGGTTGGTCAGGCTCGTCACGCCGTGCGAGGCGTAGATCTCCCGGCCGTCCAGGAGCACCCCGACGGCGACACCAGGAACTCCACACTCCGAGGCCTGCGCCTTGACGAACTCCGACAGCTTGCCCTGCAGCATTGCTCCCCCTTCAGGTAATTGAACTAAGTACGAGACACACTCTAGGAGCGACTTGAACAAAGTGCAAGCCATTTCATGAACTAAGTACAAGTAAGGTGGTGGCCATGCCGCGAGACACACTGACCGCAGACCGGATCGTCCATACGGCCATCGAGCTGCTCGACGACGAGGGGCTGGACGGCCTCAATATGCGGAGCCTGGCGAAACGGCTCGGCTCGGCTGCCACGGCCGTCTATTGGCACATCAAGACGAAGGACGACCTGGTCCGACTCGCCAGTGACGCCATCTGGCACGAGGTGGAGCTGCCCGATCTCGACGCCACCGACTGGCGCACGGCCACCACCGCCCACGCCAACAGCATGCACGCGATGCTCACCCGGCACCCCTGGCTCGTCCAGGCATTCGGCAGCCACCTCCTGTACGGACCCGGCCAGGCCCAGCACAACGATTTCAGCCTCGCCATCTACGAGAAGGCAGGCTTCGCCGCCGCCGACGCGGACCAGGCGGCCGGCGCCGTGTTCACCTTCGTGCTCGGCAGCGCGCTCGGCCCTGCCGCGCAGGTCTCGCTGAACCGCCGGCTGAGCAAGAACGGCGCAGACGCCGAGCAACTGATGGCCGACGCCATGGCACGCGCCACCGAGACCGCCATGCAGTTCCCGCGCCTGCGCGAGCGCCTCGACACCACGGCCGCCAAGGAGTACGCCGCAGCGCCCGACAGCACCTTCGCGTTCGGCCTTGAGTCCCTCCTCGACGGCATCGAGGCCCGCCTCACCGACGACCGGGCCGGCCGGGGCAAGTGACCGCGGCCCGGACAGCACCCGCTCGACCAGCCCATGGCCCCTTTTCGGCTTCGCACCGACGCAAGAGCAGGCGAGGTGAGATGGAGCGGGACACCGATGTGCCCCCTGAGCGGTACACATGAGTCCGTGCTAGGTGAGGCGCTCAGACCCGTGCTGGGTGTGGGTCGAGAGTCGATCTCGGTCGTGACATGCTCTCGATTTGCGGCGCGTGGAGATCTGTCGGACGAGCAATGGGCCGCGTCGGAGCCACTGTTGGCGAAGGGCACGCAGCCTGGCCGCCCGCCAAAAGTCCGACTCGCAGGACTCCAAGGCTCGACATGCCCTCGGTGCGGCATCAATCGCCTCAAAACGCACCGCGCCGTGGCCACGCGGTACGCACTAGCCGTCCGCTACGAGGCGACCGTCCTCGTCGCGGCCATCAATCCATGGCTGTGACCAGCGGAATCGAGTGTGATCCAGTAGCGGCGCTTGACCCCGGTTTCAGTGCTGCGGACATCTTCGAGGACACCGCCATTGCTTTCGATGGTGCGCGCCGAGCCGACGTTGCCCTCGTCACAGGTGAGGAGGACCCGATCCAGACCGAGCGCCGGCGCCTTGAGCAGAACCGCTCCCAGTGCCCACGTGGCCAGTCCGCGTCGCCTGGCAGAAGGGCGAACGCTGTAGCCGATGTGTCCGCCGCCTTCCAGCAGAAAGGCGTTCAGATAGTGCCGAAGGTCGATGGCGCCGAGGTACGTCTCGCCGTCGACGATCCACCAGTGGGTGGCGTGGACGCGCCCTTCCCCGACAGGCAGCGACCGGTCCGATTGCTGCCGCAGTCGCTCGACCCATGAGGCGAACCCTTCCGGGCTGTCGAGGTCGTCGTCCCCAACCAGACGCAGGCCGGCCCCGTCCTGATGAGCGCCAGGCTGCCACTCGTCACGCGCCCTGAGCCACGAGGAATGCAGCCGCCCCGTGGGAGCGATCAGTTCAGCCATGCGAGGGACGATACACCCACACCCCTATGTGATCTGGCACTTTGTGCCAGCTCGGGAGCCTGACGCCGTTTCGCGGGTATCGGTTCGCGCTGCGTTCAAGTGGCCGTAGAGGGTTACCAGATCGATCTGCTGGACGTCAGAAGCGGCTGCCGCCGCGGCGTGCGCCTTGTCGTTGAATTCCGGCTCCGCTGAAGAAGATGAGCCAGGTGCCGGTCGTGTCGTAGCGTCCAGCCGGGGCGATGAGAGCGCGGATGTTCCGGAGCCGGTCGACGTGGGCCATGCCCATGGCGTCGTTCCACTTGGCGTCTCCGATGGCCAGGAGCGGCGGCTTGACGCCATCAGCGATTCCGATGACCGCCGCGTCGACCTCGTGGCCGGTGCGGGCCTTGGGATCATGGACGACGCCGTGTCCGATACGGGCGGGCAGACCGCCCAGAAGCTCGGGGCGGCATGGGGCAGGGCCCAGTCGCGGCAGACCTGTTCGCAACGGGGCCCGAGCACGTTGCTGAAGAAACGCCGAGGCTGGCCTGCCAGACGCGTGTCGCGCTGCCGGGGCATTCGAGCTGATCCCAGGCCGGCCGGTCCAACTGGCCCTGGCGCCGGCAGGCAACAGCCCGCCCTCGCCCGCTGCTCGCCCCTCCCCCGCCCCTGGCCGAACGCCACCGCGGGCTGCCTGTCGTCGACGCGCTCAGCAACACCAGGGGCTGGACCACCACCCCCCAGGCACGCGGCAAGACTGTGGGGGCACACGTCACTTTGCCTGCCGCCTAGACTCCAGTGCGACTTCGTGATCTTGTATTGGTCGTATCTGGCCGAGTGCTTCGGTGGTGGGTTCGAGGATTGAGGTGTCCGCCACGGCGGCGTCGGGACCCCGGGTGGCCAGTCACATCATGTACCGGGTGGGCAGTACAGAGTTGGCCCCGATGTCCACAGCCGGCACGCGATGGGATGCAGAGGCGAGCATTCGCTACTTGGTCGTGGCCGGAGCTTCCCGCTCCCTTTGGCGCTGCTCGTACCGTGAGGGCGCACCGAGTATCCAGGACCACGACTCGTACTCGTCGACGGGTCCCACCCGGTCTGCGCCATCGATACAGCGCGGATCATCCCGCTCGGCCAGTCCGTAGACGGCCCAGATCCGGGTCTTCTGGTCCTCGTCATCGAGCAGATCGGCCAGAGTGTCCCCGATGGCCGGTTGCGGATTCAGGCTGTACGCGAGCCCGTAGCAGGCGACTTGGCGAACCGAGGAGTCGGTGTCCCGGGCCAGTGCAAGCAGGGCGTTCAGCCCCTCGGAGGTGAACATCTTCCGCCCAGACCCCTCCGAGTTCACAATTCTCAGGGTCGAAGGCACCGCCACACGGACCTGTGGGGCAGCGTGGGCAAGGAATGAGAGCCCCAGCGGCTCGATCCTCGGGTCCTCATGCTGGCCCAGGCCGGCCAGGGTCTCGACCAGGAGTCCGGGTGTCCCTCCTCCTTTACCCAGTCGAGGAAGAGCTCGAGCGTGCGCTGTTCGAACGGACTCGGGACGTTCGTCAGCTCAGCCTCGATGTGGAGGCAGACCAGGACCTCCGCGCCGAAGCGGCGATGCAGGGGATCGGGATGGCCCCGCAGTACCGCCGCAGCCTCCCAGGTCTCTTCGTCCTGTCTCCGGGCAAGGGTTCCGAGGATCTCCGACCAGACGGCGTGCTCCCAGTCCGGGTACTCGAGTGCGCATGCGCGGGCCGCCAATTCCTCGAAGCCCAGGTGCAGTCCGAAGTGTTTCTCGAGGAGGGTGAGGATCCCCGTGTGGCCGTCGCGGACCGTCATTCCGCCGAGCCGGAGCTCGTGGTACTCGGTGGACCAATGCCTGTCCCGGATGCGAACCCGCTCGACCTCGTCCGAGGTGCCGGTCCGCTCCCGGAGCATGGCAACCGGGCCCATCTCCTGCCACCGCCGGGCGCGTGCCAGCAGATCCGCGCGGGTGGCCTCGCTGATCATCGCGGCGTCACCGAGCAGGCCGAAGACGAGACCGATGGAACCGCTGTCGACGGCCCGCAAGAGGGGTGTGGTCCCGTCGGGCAACCGGCGGTCTGGATCCGCGCCGCCTTCCACCAGGTAGCTGGCGATCGTCGAGTTGAACGCTGAGATGGCCAGGCAGAGTGCGGGGGTGCCCTGCTCGTCGAAGACATCGGGATCCGCCCCGTCCTCGAGCAGTATTCTGACCGCGTTCTCGTCCCCGCTCCGCACCGCCGTGATGAATGGATCCTCGCCCGTCCCCAACCCCCTGTTGGTCTCGATCGCCACGCAGCCGCAGGCCGGGAGAGACATCGCCGGCCGAGTCCGTTACGCCGTCCCCCGGGCCGGAGCCATGGGCTGAACATCCAGGGGTTGAGCCGTTGACGGCATGTCGCATGGGCGGTCGATCCAGAGCCTCGTTCTGCGCGGACCCCCCTGGCTGAAGCAGCCTGTCACACCCGGTAGATCTGGAGCGGTCACCGCATGATCATCAAGGGTTCATGCGGACCCCTGACGATCATGCTGTGGCCGCGGACAACAGCATAGGTGCCGCCCGTTGGCGTGCGACGTTCGACCAGGCCATGGCCCGGATCGCGGGCCGGTTCAAGCGAGTGGAGCCGCGGGCGACGGCCCGCGCCTTTGTGCCCGCCCTGCTGTCCGGCGCCGAGCGGAAGATGGTTTCCACGATCGCCCGGTACTTGGGGTCGTTCTTCCGGTGAAGCGTGCGGTAGTTGAAGCGGGAGAACCGCAGCTCGATCAAACCGGTGAGGGCTTCGAATTCCGCCGGTTGGCCGCTTCACCGGCGCCACCAGCTCGCCCTCGAGCGGCGCCTGTGCTCTCCCGTCGCCTGGTCGCCGAAGGGGCCTGGACCAGACGGGTCAGCGGGTGCAGACGAAATGCTCCTCCGTGAACGACGTGGCGTCGGAGCTGCTGCCACCGGGGCGGATGCTCCAGACAAGGTCGTCCTGGCTCGCATCGAAGAAGTCGGCGTAGACGGACTGGTTGTTGCGGTAGGACCCCACGTTGGTGATCCCGAAGTCGCTGAGGTTGCGGCAGTAGTTGTGCCTCTGCGTCATGTAAGCGATGTCGGTGAAGTTGCGGCCCTTGTACAGACACAGCCATCCGGCACCGCACGGCTCGGCGGCCGACGCCGTCGGGGCGAGCACCACCGCGCTGGTCGTCATGGCGAGCAGCGAGAATAGGAGGGCTCGAAGTCGCAACTTCCGCATGGGCATCTCCTGGGCTTGACCTCGCACTTCACGAGGTGGGGTTGTCCGGGGACGGATCAGAAGAATGGCAACTGGTCCTACCCAGTAAGCGTCAGGGCTAGGCCGTTTCCTTTGGATCACCTCGCCGACCAGATGAAGATGGCGGCGAGGTGGAGTCCCGCGAGGTAGACGGTCGCGGTCTTGTCGTAGCG
>NZ_JBSFJW010000043.1:0-74869 GCF_053598255.1 Streptomyces sp. NPDC001157 | reverse complement strand
CCGCTACGACAAGACCGCGACCGTCTACCTCGCGGGACTCCACCTCGCCGCCATCTTCATCTGGTCGGCGAGGTGATCCAAAGGAAACGGCCTAGTGATGGAAGCCGGTGGCCGCCTCCTTGTCCCTGGTCAGCGGGTGCGGCTGCCGGCGCAGTTCCGGCAGCAGGCGGGACAGGTCCTCCACGAACAGGTCAGCGAGGTCGGCCGAGAAGCCGTTGCGGCACACCACCCGCAGCACGGACAGGTCCTCGCGGTTCGGCGGGAAGGTGTACGCGGGCAGCAGCCAGCCGCTCTCGCGCATCCGCCGGGACACGTCGAAGACGTCGTACGACTCCACGCCCGGCGCGGTGGTGAAGGCGAACACGGGCAGCTCGTCGCCCCTGGTCAGCAGGCGGAAGTCGCCGAGCGCCGCCACCCGTTCGGCGATGCTCGTGGCCACGTCGCGGGTGGTCTGCTGCACGGCCCGGTAGCCCTCCCGGCCCAGCCGCAGGAACGTGTAGTACTGGGCGACCACCTGCGCCCCTGGGCGCGAGAAGTTGAGGGCGAAGGTCGGCATGTCGCCGCCCAGGTAGTTGACGCGGAAGACGAGCTCCTCGGGCAGCGCCTCCTTGTCGCGCCACAGCGCCCAGCCGACGCCCGGGTAGACCAGCCCGTACTTGTGCCCGGAGGTGTTGATGGACGCCACACGCGGCAGGCGGAAGTCCCACACCAGGTCCTCGTCGAGGAAGGGCGCGATCATGCCGCCGGAGGCTCCGTCCACATGGACCGGGATGTCGAGACCCGTGCGCTCCTGGAGCGCGTCGAGCGCCGCACACAGGTCCGCGATGGGCTCGTACGAGCCGTCGAAGGTGGAACCGAGGATGCCGACGACCCCGATGGTGTTCTCGTCACAGAGGGCGGCCGCGGCCTGAGGATCGAGGTGGAAGCGCTCGCCCTCCATGGGGACCAGACGGGGCTCCACCTCCCAGAAGTTGCAGAACTTGTCCCAGCAGACCTGGACGTTGACGCCCATGACGAGGTTGGGGCGGGCCCCCGGTGCGGGGTTCCGCCTGCTCCAGCGCCGCTTGAGCGCCATCCCGGCGAGCATGCACGCCTCGCTCGAACCGGTCGTCGAACAGCCCACCGCCGCCGAGGGATCCGGCGCGTTCCACAGGTCGGCGAGCATCGCCACACAGCGCCGCTCCAGCTCGGCGGTGCGCGGGTACTCGTCCTTGTCGATCATGTTCTTGTCCCGGCACTCCGCCATCAGGACGCCGGCCTGCGGCTCCATCCAGGTGGTGACGAAAGTGGCCAGATTCAGCCGTGAGTTGCCGTCCAGCATCAGCTCGTCGTGCACCAGCTGGTACGCCGTCATCGGCGGCAGCGGAGCGTCCGGCAGCCGGTGCTTGGGCGGCGCCTGGGTCATGCCGCCGACCGGATTGGCCTCCCCGAAGAAGGGGTTGACCGAGACCGGGCGCTCGTCGGGTTTCTCGGAACCTTTGTGGAGCGGCATGGACGTCTCCTCGTGTCATCTCGGGAACGGGCGCCGACGGACCGGAGTTCCACCGCCGCGCAGTCGCATCCGAAATGCCCAGGACGCCTACGGTGACACCGGGCGCCGGGTGAACGGCCGGTAAGAGCGCCACAGGCCCACCATAAGCGGGCAGAACCGACACAACATCCGGAGGACTCCGCCCTGGAATCCGGCTTGCACCTCACGTGACGTGAGGGCTCACCGTGGAGTGCGTACCGAGAAGGGAGCGGAAGAAGTGAGCCACTCGGCAGGACAGGACGGCTACTCCGTGGGACAGGTCGCGGGCTTCGCCGGCGTCACGGTGCGCACGCTGCACCACTACGACGACATCGGCCTGCTCGTCCCCAGCGAGCGCAGCCGTGCGGGCCACCGGCGCTACAGCGAGGCCGACCTCGACCGACTGCAGCAGGTCCTGTTCTACCGGGAGCTCGGCTTCCCGCTCGACGAGGTCGCCGCCCTGCTCGACGACCCGGCCGCGGACCCGCGCGCGCACCTGCGCCGCCGGCACGAGCTGCTGACCGCCCGGATCGAGAAGCTGCAGAAGATGGCGGCGGCCGTGGAGCACGCCATGGAGGCACGCAAGATGGGCATCAATCTCACCCCCGAGGAGCGGTTCGAGGTCTTCGGCGACAAGGATCCCGAGCAGTACGCCGAGGAGGCGGAACAGCGCTGGGGCGGCACGGAGGCGTACGCCGAGTCGCAGCGCCGCGCCGCCACCTACACCAAGGAGGACTGGAAGCGCATCCAGGCCGAGGTCGACGACTGGGGCCGGCGGTACGCCGACCTGGTGGCCGCCGGGGAGCAGCCCACCGGCGAGGCCGCCATGGACCTGGCCGAGGAACACCGGCAGCACATCACCAGGCACTACTTCGAGGTCCCGTACGAGATGCACCGGTGCTTCGGTGAGATGTACGTCTCCGACGAGCGCTTCAAGGCGTTCTACGACGCCATGCACCCGGGCCTCGCGGAACACCTCAGGGGCGCCATCGGGGCGAACGCGTCCCGTCACGGCTCATAGCCCTCCCGGCCCGGGGGACCGCTCCCGGGCCGGGAGACCTCACAGCTTTGTGCCGGCGGGCGCACGGTGCATCCTGGGGACACCGGTGGAACCTGGGGCGGACACCTTGCGTTGATAGCTTTGGGCGCCCGCACAAGGACGCCGTACCTTCCTCCACCCCCTCAGGAGCCCGGAACCGTGACGACGCTTGCCCTCGGCCCGAGCTGGCTGGATCCGAACTACCTCCTCGACACGTTCGGCATCTGGGGCCTGCTCCTGGTCGTCTTCGCGGAGTCGGGCCTGCTCATCGGCTTCTTCCTGCCGGGCGACTCGCTGCTGTTCACCGCCGGCCTGCTGATCACGACCAACCAGCTGAACTTCCCGCTCTGGGCCGCCATCGCCCTGATCTGCGTCGCCGCGGTCCTGGGTGACCAGGCGGGCTACATGTTCGGCAAGAAGGTCGGCCCCTCGCTCTTCAACCGCCCCGACTCCCGCCTCTTCAAGCAGGAGAACGTGGTCAAGGCCCACGAGTTCTTCGAGAAGTACGGCCCGAAGTCCCTGGTGCTGGCCCGCTTTGTGCCCGTCGTGCGCACGTTCACGCCGATCATCGCGGGCGTCAGCGGCATGAAGTACCGCTCGTTCGTGGTCTTCAACGTCATCGGCGGTGTCCTGTGGGGTGCCGGTGTCACCCTGCTCGGCTCCTGGCTCGGCAAGATCGACTTCGTCCACAAGAACATCGAAGCGATCCTCATCCTGATCGTCCTCGTCTCGGTGATCCCGATCATCATCGAGTTCCTGCGCGCCCGCTCCAAGGCGAAGAAGACTCCCGAGACGCCGGCTCCGGCTCCGGCCCAGCACCAGCAGGCGCCCCCCGTGATGGACGACGCGACGACCCAGCTCCGCCGCATCCCGCCGACCGACGACCAGGGCTACCACCACCAGTACCAGCAGCAGCCGCAACAGCAGCAGCAGCCGTACTACCCGGACCAGCAGTACGCCCAGCAGTATCCCTACCAGCAGGGTCAGTATGGCGACGAGCAGAACCAGCAGTACCCCTACAACCAGGGGTACTAGAAGCGCCCCTGAGGGGCGCGGGGAACTGCGCGAAAAGCCCAACGCACCCGCGGCGCCCCCGCGCATCAGCCCCCGAGCCATTGGGCAGCCCGCGAGCTATTGGGCGCTCAGAACCCACGCGTCCGCTTCGCAGCCCGGCGCCCTGCCGCAGAAGCCCCGCCGGGAACCCGCAGGAACAACCGCGAGATCTCCGACCCCAGATTGACCCCGATCGCAATGGCCATGGCCAAAGAAGCAGCCGTGGCCAGCGAAACCAGCCCCTTGTCGACATCGTTCTGCGCGATCGACAACAACCCGAAATAGGTGGCCGACCCTGGCAACAGGGGCCCGATCGCCGCCGTCGTGTACGGCAACGCGGAAGCGAACCGGTACCGCGACAACAACTGCCCGAACAAGCCCACCAGGCCCGCCGCGACAGCCGTGGAGGCAACCGGGGACAACCCGCCGGGATAGTGCAGCGCGCCGTATACACACCACGCGACGCCCCCGTTCAGCGTCACCCACAGCACGGTCGACCGCTCCTGCTGCAACAGCACGGCGAAGGTCAGTGAGAGCAGCATCGACGCCCCGATCTGCCACCCCGGCCGCTCGGCGATGCGCACAGCCGCGTCGGGGTTGAGCTTGGCGCCCAGGTTCACCCCGAAGTACAGCACCACCAGCACACCCACGACGATGCCGACGAACAGATACATGACCTCCAGCAGCCGCGCCGACGCGGTGATGTAGAACCCGGTCAGCCCGTCCTGCACGCCCGCCACCAGCGCCCGTCCCGGCAGCAGCGCGAACAGCCCACCGGTGATGACGGCAGAGGCCTTCACGTCCACGTGCGCCACGCTCAGGGCGATCCCGATCGCGGCCGGCGGCATCGCGGCCACCGTGAACTGGTAGAACTCCGGCAGCCCGCGCCCCGCGCACAGCCAGGCCAGCCGGTCGCCGAGCATCGCGCCGAGCATGGCCGCGATGAAGACTATCCAGTCACCGCCGACGAGCACGGAGGCCGCCCCGGCGAGCAGCCCGCTCGCCCCGGTCAGCACCCACCCCGGGTACGGGTGCCGGTTGCGGCGGATCTCGGCGAGCCGCCGGTAGGCCTCCTCCAGCGAGATATGGGTCTCCGGGTCGCTGAGGTCGTCCACCAGCTGGAACACGGCCGCCAGCCGCGTGTAGTCGGTGGCCCGGCGGCGCACCGTACGCGACGCCGTCACCGGGTCGTCGACCAGGGACGGCTGGTACGAGATCGACAGCAGGGTGAAGGTGACGTTCGGCTCGCAACGGTCGAGGCCGTAGGACCGGCAGACCGCGAACATCGCGGCCTCCACGTCCTCCGCGCCCTCACCGCCCGCCAGCAGCAACTCGCCGATACGCAGGGTCAGGTCGAGGACGCGCGGGACGGCCGGACCGCCCTCCTCCGCCTTCGGCCCCGGCTCCGGAGCGGGCCGCTCGGCCACCGGCATCCGCAGCATCGTGCGCATCCGGTCCTGCCAGGGCAGGTCCTTGGTGAGACTGACCACGGGTATGCCGGTCGCCGGTGTGAACGCGGCTGGGGCCTGCTGGGCGCTGTAGGTGCTCGGGGTGCTGAACGCCGACCCCTCGGGCTCGGCGCCCGGCGGCTGCGGGACGTCCAGCCCGTCGGGGACGGCGAACTCCGACGTGGTCTCCGGTTCCACCACGACCCTGGGGGCGGCGAAGCCCGCAGGAACGGCGAACTCGGAGGTGATCTCGGGATCGAACGTGCCCCTGGCCTCGTCCGAATGCGGCTTGCGGTCCTCCGCCTCCGTCACTTGAGTAACGCTCCCTGTACGACGCGTGCGGCTACGCCAGTATGCGCACAGAAACACGAACGGGCCGCACGCGTGCGCGTACGGCCCGTCGGACGACTCAGGGCTCAGTGGCCGCCCTGCTCCTTGAACCGCTTGTAGGAGCGCTCGATCTCGACCTCGGCGTCGACCCGGCCCACCCAGTTGGCGCCCTCGACGGACTTGCCGGGCTCCAGGTCCTTGTAGACCTCGAAGAAGTGCTGGATCTCCAGGCGGTCGAACTCGGACACGTGGTGGATGTCACGCAGGTGCTCCACCCGCGGGTCCGTCGCCGGGACGCACAGCAGCTTGTCGTCGCCGCCGGCCTCGTCCGTCATCCGGAACATGCCGATCGCGCGGCACTTGATCAGACAGCCCGGGAAGGTCGGCTCGTCCAGGATGACCAGCGCGTCCAGCGGGTCGCCGTCCTCGCCGAGGGTGTTCTCGACGAATCCGTAGTCGGTCGGGTAGGCGGTCGAGGTGAAGAGTCGACGGTCCAGGCGGATCCGACCGGTCTCGTGGTCCACCTCGTACTTGTTCCGCGAACCCTTCGGGATCTCGATCGTGACGTCGAACTCCACCGGTGGCTCCTCCATGATCAGCACATAGTTCTGGTGGTTAAGTGTCCCTCACGCAGGTGTGTGATCGCGAAAGGGGCTGGTGTTCGTGCCAGAGCTGAGGCCGTGGCGGGCGGCGAGGCCGCATGTGGCGCGGGCCGCGAACGCCGTACGACCGCGTCTGGCACGGGCCGCCCGGGCCGTGCGCCCGAAGCTGGAACGAGCCGCGGCATCTACGAAACCGCAGCTCGCACGGGTACGGCCCACCCGCATCAGATGGCCGAAGACCGTCAGGACCTGGCAGTACACCGCGGGCGCCGCCACCGCCGGTGTGACGCTGGCCGTCGCCGTGGCGACCGCCGCCGGCCCCTGGGACTCCACCGGTCAGCGTACGGCCGAGGCGGACCGTGCAGCCGCCCTGGACCGTACGGGTGGCGCAGATCACGGACGTAACCCCGATACGTCCGATTCGGGCGATGCGGCGGCCGGGGGCCCGCGCCCCGCCCCCAGCGCCGCATCCGTCCTGACCGGCCTGGGCGGCGCCATGAGCACCGTGAAGCCGGCCCCGACCGGTGCGGCCCTCTCCGGCGTCCTGGGCCCCCTGCTGGAGGACGCGGCGCTCGGTACCCGGCACACCGCCGCTGTCGTCGACGTCGCCACCGGCAGGCGCCTCTACGGCACGGGCGCCGACACCGCCCTGACCCCCGCCTCCGTGACGAAGATCGCCACCGCGGTCGCCGCGCTGTCGACGCTGGGCGCCGACCACCGCCTGACCACCCGCACGGCCCTGGAACCAGACACCAGGGAACTCGTCCTGGTCGGCGGCGGCGACCCCACCCTGACGGCGCACAAGGACGCCGAGGGCTGGGCGAGCCTGCGGGACCTGGCCGACCGTACGGCGGCGGCCCTCCGGAAACGCGGTATCAAGGAGGTCACGCTCTCCTACGACACCACCCTGTACACCGGGCCCGAACTGCACTCCATCGGAGTGAACGGCAACCTCGCGCCCGTGAGCGCCCTGATGGCCGACGAGGGCCGCACGGACGACTCGACCAGCGGCCCGGTCGAACGCGTGACGGATCCGGCGGCGGCCGCGGCCCGCACGTTCGGCTCGCTCCTGGAGGGCCACGGCATCAGGACCACGTCGCCCGGCCCGTCCAAGGCGACCAGCCGCGCCGAGAACCTCGCCGCCGTGTCGTCGCCCCCGCTCTCGTCCCTGGTCGAGCGCATGCTGACCAACAGCGACAACGACATCGCGGAAGCCCTCGCCCGCCAGACGGCCGCCGCCTCGGGGAAGCCCGCGAGCTTCGACGGCGGTGCGTCCGCGATCGCTCGCGCACTGAAGAAGCTCGAACTCCCCCTCAACGGCGCCGAGTTCCACGATGGCAGCGGCCTCGACCGGGACGACAGGCTCACGGCCGACCTGCTCACGGCCCTGCTGGTGAAGGCCGGCGACCCCGCCCACCCCGAACTCCGCCCGGTCCTGACGGGCCTTCCGGTGGCCGGCTTCACCGGCACCCTGACCAGCCGCTACACGGGCGGCGCGGCAGGAGTCGTACGAGCGAAGACAGGCACCCTGACGGGCGTGAACACCCTGGCCGGCACGGTCGTCGACCAGGACGGCCGCCTACTGGCGTTCGCTTTCCTGGCCTCGAACACGACCAACCCCCTGGAGGCCCAGTCCGCACTGGACCGCACGGCCACTGCACTGGCGGCCTGCGGCTGCACCTGACGCAAGCTGCAGCCGACCGTCGCGGCCTGCCCCAAGTGGGAACGCTCACGTACCGTTGACGCATGACGAGCATCGGTGGTGCCGAGATGGTCGACTGGAATCTCGCGGTGGCGACCGCGACCCGACTCGTGCGGCCGGGCCCCGACGTGAGCCGTGACGAGGCCCGGGCCGTCGTCGCGGAACTGCGCCGGCATGCCAAGGCCTCGGAGGAACACGTCCGGGGCTTCACCCGTATGGGCACGGAGGAGACCCACGACACCCCGATCCTGGTCGTCGACCGCCCCGGCTGGGTCCGGGCGAACGTCGCAGGCTTCCGGGAGATCCTCAAGCCGCTGCTGGAGAAGATGCAGGAGCGGCGCGGCAACACCCCGGGCGGCGCGGTCCTCGGTGCGGTCGGCGGCAAGGTCACCGGCGTCGAGCTGGGCATGCTGCTGTCGTTCCTGGCCTCCCGCGTGCTGGGCCAGTACGAGACCTTCGCCCCGGCCACCCGCGAACTTCCCGCGGGGGAGCACGGCGGCGGCCGGCTCCTGCTCGTCGCCCCGAACATCGTGCACGTGGAGCGCGAACTCGACGTGCAGCCCCACGACTTCCGCCTCTGGGTCTGCCTGCACGAGGAGACGCACCGCACCCAGTTCAGCGCGGTGCCCTGGCTGCGCGACCACCTGGAGGGCGAAATCCAGTCTTTCTTGGGGGAGACCGACGTCGACCCCATGACGGTGCTTGAGCGCATCCGGGAGGCTGCCCAGTCGCTCGCGGGCGGGCGCCCCGAGGGCGAGGAGGACGACGGCGGGCGGTCCTTCGTCGAGATCGTGCAGACCCCGGCGCAGCGCGAGATCCTCGGCCGCCTCACCGCCGTGATGTCGCTCCTGGAGGGCCACGCGGACTTCGTGATGGACGGGGTGGGTCCGGCCGTCGTGCCGTCCGTCGCCGAGATCCGCGAGAAGTTCCAGCAGCGCCGCGCGAAGGGAGCCTCCCGACTGGACATGGCCCTGCGCAAGCTGCTGGGTCTGGATGCCAAACTCAGGCAGTACCGCGACGGCGAACGCTTCGTGCGAGCCGTGGTGGACCAGGTCGGCATGGACGGCTTCAACCGTGTGTGGACCTCCCCCAACACCCTGCCCACCAAGGCGGAGATCGCCAAACCGGCGGACTGGGTCGCGCGGGTGCACCGCAAGAGTGAGTCGTGAACCACATGGGAAGGTCGTGAAACGAATCCGGCCGACGGCAGGCAAACGCCCCTCCAATCACCCGTCCGAGGGACCGTGAGCCATGGGTAGGCGTGCGATGCTCGGGGAACGTCCCGGTTCTGTCACCATCTACACACTCTGAGTGACCGACCCCGGGGCTCACCCCCCGAAAACTTCATGAAGGGAACCGGACATGGGTCCCCATCCTGCGGTCGCGGCGATACGCCTGGCGGTCCGCCACGTCCTCCACGACATCCTCAACGACCACCGGACCACATCCGAGGCCTCCGGGCTCCCGGAACAGGCCCCGCGCGAGCGCTCCTCCTCGCCGCTCGTGCTCGTGGCGTGCTCCGGCGGCGCCGACTCCATGGCCCTCGCCTCCGCCCTCGCCTTCGAGGCCCCCAAGCTCGGCATCCGGGCCGGCGGCATCACCGTCGACCACGGACTTCAGCCCGGCTCGGACCTGCGCGCCGACGAAGTCGCCCTGCGGCTGCGCGAACTGGGCCTGGACCCGGTGGATTCCGTCGCCGTGACCGTGGGCCGCGAAGGCGGACCCGAAGCCGCCGCCCGCGACGCCAGGTACGCCGCACTCGACGCCTCGGCCCTCCGCCACGGCGCCGCCGCGATCCTGCTCGGCCACACCCGCGACGATCAGGCCGAAACCGTCCTGCTCGGCCTCGCCCGCGGCTCGGGCATCCGCTCCCTGTCCGGAATGGCCGCGGTCTCGGGGGCCGGCGGCCGTTACCGCCGCCCCTTCCTCCAGCTCGACCGGCAGACCGCCCGCAAGGCCTGCATGGTCCAGTCGCTCCCCGTCTGGGACGACCCCCACAACGCGGACCCCGCGTACACCCGATCCCGGCTGCGTCACGAAGGCCTGCCCGCCCTTGAGAAGGCGCTCGGCAAGGGCGTCGTGGAGGCACTCGCCCGCACCGCCCAGCTCTCCCGCGACGACGCCGACGCCCTCGACGCCTGGGCCGGCCAGGCCGAGGCCTCCGTACGCGACGCCGCGGGCCTCCTGGAGTGCGCCAAGCTCTTCGCCCTGCCGCCCGCCGTGCGCCGCCGCATCCTGCGCCGCGCGGCCATCGAGGCCGGGGCTCCCGCCGGTTCGCTGTTCGCCCGACACATCGAGGAAGTCGACCGGCTGATCACGGGCTGGCGGGGCCAGGGAGCCATCAATCTCCCGGGCAAAGTCGTCGCTCAGCGCCAGGGTGGCAGACTGGTGATTCGGCAAGGCTGAAACCTTGCCCCCCTTTGGGGGGTGATGGCGGCCGGTGGGACGACCGAAAGTGATGCGGGTGGACGCGAAAGACATGGGCACCGACCTCAAGCAGGTGCTCATCACCAAGGAAGAGATCGACGCGAAGCTGGTGGAGCTGGCCGCGAAGATCGACGCGGAGTACGCGGGCAAGGACCTGCTCATCGTCGGCGTCCTCAAGGGCGCGGTGATGGTCATGGCCGACCTCGCGCGGGCGCTGTCCACCCCCGTCACCATGGACTGGATGGCCGTGTCGTCGTACGGCGCGGGCACCCAGTCCTCCGGTGTGGTGCGGATCCTCAAGGACCTGGACACCGACATCAAGGGCAAGCACGTCCTCATCGTCGAGGACATCATCGACTCCGGCCTGACCCTGTCCTGGCTGCTGTCCAACCTCGGCTCCCGCGAGCCCGAGTCGCTCAGGGTGTGCACCCTGCTGCGCAAGCCGGACGCCGCCAAGGTCGCCATCGACGTCGAGTGGGTCGGCTTCGACATCCCGAACGAGTTCGTCGTGGGCTACGGCCTCGACTACGCCGAGAAGTACCGCAACCTCCCGTTCGTCGGTACGCTCGCGCCCCACGTCTATGGCGGCTGAGTCGGCCTCTGAGCCGACGGGGCCTTCTTTGTAGGACGATCGGGAACCCCAGCGGGTTTCGCGCCGTTGGAGCATGCAGAGACGGGAACGACAGCCGTCCGAGCGGCTCCGTGCGGCTTCGGGCAACAATGCTGGGGTACCGTCAGAAGAACTGTCTTATCAAACTCACTATGGCAGGAGGGACGGGGCGACACCGCTCCGTATGGATGGACGTGAAGCGATACTTCCGTGGGCCGGTCATGTGGATCGTGCTGGCCGTCCTTGCCGTGGTCGTGTTGATGCAGGTCGTCGGCTCGTCCGGCGGCTACAAGACGGTGGACACCGGCCAGGTCGTGGCAGCGATCAACGACAACAAGGTGGAGAGCGTCAAGCTCACCACCGGTGACGAGCAGACCGTCAAGGCTCAGCTCAAAGATGGTTTCAAGGTCGAGGGCAGCTCGAAGATCCAGGCGAGCTACATCGGCGACCAGGGCGTCAACCTCGCCAACACGCTGCAGACCAAGTACCAGGACAAGCAGATCCCGGACGGCTACACGGTTTCGCCGTCCAAGCAGAACCCCTTCCTGGGCATCCTGCTCTCCCTGCTCCCCTTCGTCCTGATCGTGGTCGTCTTCCTGTTCCTGATGAATCAGATGCAGGGCGGCGGCTCCCGGGTCATGAACTTCGGCAAGTCCAAGGCCAAGCTCATCACCAAGGACACCCCCAAGACGACGTTCTCGGACGTCGCGGGCTGTGACGAGGCCGTCGAGGAGCTCCACGAGATCAAGGAGTTCCTGCAGGAGCCGGCGAAGTTCCAGGCCGTCGGCGCCAAGATCCCCAAGGGCGTGCTGCTCTACGGCCGTCCCGGTACCGGCAAGACGCTGCTTGCGCGTGCCGTCGCCGGCGAGGCAGGGGTTCCCTTCTACTCGATCTCCGGTTCCGACTTCGTCGAGATGTTCGTCGGTGTCGGTGCCTCCCGGGTCCGTGACCTGTTCGAGCAGGCCAAGGCGAACGCCCCGGCGATCGTCTTCGTCGACGAGATCGACGCGGTCGGCCGTCACCGCGGCGCCGGCCTCGGCGGCGGTCACGACGAGCGCGAGCAGACGCTGAACCAGCTGCTCGTCGAGATGGACGGCTTCGACGTCAAGGGCGGTGTGATTCTCATCGCCGCCACGAACCGCCCGGACATCCTCGACCCGGCGCTGCTGCGTCCCGGCCGCTTCGACCGCCAGATCGCGGTCGACCCGCCGGACCTGCAGGGCCGCCTGGAGATCCTCAAGGTCCACCAGAAGGGCAAGCCGGTCGCCCCGGACGTCGACCTCGCGGCCGTCGCCCGCCGTACGCCGGGCTTCACCGGCGCGGACCTGAGCAACGTCCTCAACGAGGCCGCGCTGCTCACCGCCCGCAGCGACAAGAAGCTGATCGACAACTCCATGCTGGACGAGGCGATCGACCGCGTGGTGGCGGGCCCGCAGAAGCGGACCCGGATCATGTCGGACAAGGAGAAGAAGATCACCGCGTACCACGAGGGCGGTCACGCCCTGGTCGCGGCGGCCTCCCCGAACTCCGACCCGGTCCACAAGATCACGATCCTGTCCAGAGGCCGTGCCCTCGGCTACACGATGGTCCTGCCGGACGAGGACAAGTACTCCACGACCCGCAACGAGATGCTGGACCAGCTGGCCTACATGCTGGGCGGCCGCGCGGCCGAGGAGCTCGTCTTCCACGACCCGACCACGGGCGCTGCCAACGACATCGAGAAGGCCACCGCCACGGCCCGCGCGATGGTCACGCAGTACGGCATGACCGAGCGGCTGGGCGCCATCAAGTTCGGCGGCGACAACACCGAGCCGTTCCTCGGACGTGAGATGGCTCACCAGCGCGACTACTCGGAAGAGGTCGCCGCGCTGGTGGACGAGGAAGTCAAGAAGCTCATCGAGAACGCGCACAACGAGGCCTGGGAGATCCTGGTCGAGAACCGCGACGTCCTCGACAACCTCGTCCTGCAGCTGCTGGAGAAGGAGACGCTGGGGAAGGAGGAGATCGCCGAGATCTTCTCCGCCATCGTCAAGCGCCCGGCCAGGCCCGCCTGGACCGGCTCCTCCCGCCGCACGCCGTCCACCCGCCCGCCGGTGCTCTCCCCGAAGGAGCTCGCACTGACGAACGGCGCCAACGGCGCGACCCCGGCGATCAGCACCGCCAAGTCGACGGCGACGGATTCCGCCCCGGCGATCGAGACGGCCCCGGAGGACCGCCCGGAGAGCTGACCACCGCTCTCCCGGCGGCCACGTCGGCCCGGAATGAATGCCGCGCCCCCCAGGTTCTAGCCTGGGGGGCGCGGCATTTCAGCCATGTCGCAGATGAAGCGCGTGGCCCACACGCGTGACCCGCACAGGAACGAGGCACCAGATGACCGACCCCGTGACGCTGGACGGCGAGGGCTCGATCGGCGAGTTCGACGAGAAGCGCGCCGAGAACGCCGTACGCGAACTGCTGATCGCGGTCGGCGAGGACCCGGACCGGGAGGGCCTGAGGGAGACGCCGGCGCGGGTGGCGCGGGCGTACCGGGAGATCTTCGCGGGGCTCTGGCAGAAGCCCGAGGACGTGCTGACGACGACGTTCGACCTGGGGCACGACGAGATGGTGCTGGTGAAGGACATCGAGGTGTACTCGACCTGTGAGCATCACCTCGTGCCGTTCAGGGGAGTCGCCCACGTCGGATACATTCCGGCCACCACCGGCAAGATCACGGGTCTGTCCAAGCTCGCCCGCCTCGTGGACGTCTACGCCCGGCGCCCGCAGGTGCAGGAACGTCTCACCACGCAGATCGCGGACTCCTTGATGGAGATCCTGGAGCCGCGTGGCGTTATCGTCGTCGTGGAGTGCGAGCACATGTGCATGTCGATGCGCGGCATCCGCAAGCCGGGGGCGAAGACCATAACGTCCGCGGTGCGCGGGCAGCTGCGCGACGCGGCCACGCGGAACGAGGCGATGAGCCTCATCATGGCGCGCTGAAGCGCCGGTGGCTCAGGCCGCCGAAGCCGCCCCGTTGTTGTTCTCGTCGTCCTCCGGCAGCCTGCACACGCGCTCCAGGAAGATGGCCGCCACTATCACCGCGATGCCCGCCACGACCGAGAAGCCGGCGTAGATGGCCTGGTCACGGCGGGCCGGAATGTCGAGGAGCTCCAGAAGGAAGACGCCCGTGCCGCCGTACATGCCGGCGACGAGGGCGGCGACCAGGGCACTGGCCTGGCCGAAGACGACCGCGCGGGCCGCCATCAGGGGGTCGACGCCCTTGGCCTCGGGGCGGCGCTCGCGCTGGGCCTTGAACCGGCCGCGCAGGGAGAGCGCCGTGGCCAGCAGGACCACCGCGATCAGGGCGAGGACGATGGGGGCGGCGAGGGGGACGCTGGGGAGGGTCCCGATCGAGTTCCAGAGGCGGGCGCCCGCCCAGGACAGGATTCCGGCCACGACGAACACGCCGACCAGCACCCTGATGCGCAGCTCTCTCACGGTGTCCCTTCAGCTCCCCCGGGTCCTGCGGACCGTCCCGCGGACTGTGGTCTTCCCGACCTTGCCGTCCTGACCTTAACGACTACTCGGGCAGGTGGAGTTCCAGGTCCTTGCGCGGTGTCACGCCCTCTCGGGTGACGGCTTCGAGGAGAGCGGCGACCGTGCCGCGGCCGGGCAGCTGGGCCTGCGGCTCCATGTCGTGCCAGGGGGCGAGGACGAAGGCGCGCTCGTGGGCGCGGGGGTGGGGCAGCGTGAGGTGCGGGTCGTCGTCGATGACGTCGGCGTACGCGACGATGTCGACGTCGAGGGTGCGCGCGCCCCACCGCTCGTCCCGTACCCGGTGGAAGGCCTCCTCGATCGCGTGCGCCCGCTCCAGGAGCGAGGACGGGGGCAGGGTGGTCTTCAGGACGACGACCGCGTTGAAGTACGAGGGCTGGCTGCCCGGCTCGACGCCCCACGGCTCCGTCTCGTACACCGGAGAGACGGCCTTGATGCGGACGCCCGGGGTGTCCTCCAGGGCGTCGATGGCGCCCTGGAGGGTCTCCAGGCGGTTGCCCAGGTTCGCGCCGAGGGAGATCACCGCCCGTTTCGGGTTGTGGAGCGTCGTGTCGGCGGCGTCCACCTGTGCCACGACGGAGGCGGGTACCGGCTGTACGGTCGGGTCGCTCGAACCCGTGGCGAAGGACGCGGTCATACTCGGCTCCGGGTGATGGTGACGGTCACGTCGTCGAAGGGGACCGTGATCGGGGCGTCCGGTTTGTGGACGCAGACCTCGACCTCCTGGACCCCGTCGTGCTTCAGACAGGCCTGGGCGATGCGCTCGGCGAGCGTCTCGATGAGGTTGACGGGCTCGCCCTCGACGACGGCCACGACCTCCTCCGCCACGATGCCGTAGTGCACTGTCTTCGCCAGGTCGTCGTCGGCGGCGGCCGGGCGGGTGTCCAGGCCGAGGACGAGGTCCACGACGAAGGTCTGGCCCTCCTCGCGCTCCTTGGGGAACACCCCGTGGTACCCGCGGGCCTTGAGGCCGCGCAGCGCGACACGATCCACACGAATCACTCCTGCAATCGTCGGTGACGGCCGGTCGATGCCGTGTGCGGGCGGCACACCGGCCTCGAACGAATCTACCTGCGGGCACTGACAGGGCAGGGCCACTGGGGCGTGGCCCGTGCCGGGGCCAGGAGGGTTCATCGCGTGTTTCCCCTGGGGAACCCGGCGGCTCATGGGTTGGTAGCCGCCCCTACCCAGGGGTCCGTGATTCCAACCACTTCTTGGTCCTCAAGGGGGCGCCTACCCACTCAGGAGGGTGTGTCCTCGTCCTCGTCCTCTTCGTTTTCGGTCATCACGGGGGAGGCGTGGTGGGACCAGAGCTTCCAGCCCGCCGGGGTGCGGCGGAACACGTTCGTGGCGACCACCAGCTGGCCGACGAGCGGGCCGAGTTCCTCGCCGCCCTTGGGGGCCGGGCCGCCGCTGAGGATGTTCTCGGTGCAGGTCACCAGGGCGGCGTCGCCGGTGACGGAGACATGCACGTCGGTGAGGAAGAACTGGATGTAGTCGGTGTTCGCCATGATCAGCGCATACGACCGCAGGACCTCGCCCCGGCCGGTGAGCGCGGGCCAGCCGGGGTGCACGCACGAGATCACGCCGGTGTCCGCCGGGTCGTGGTACTCCTCGTCGACCCCCAGGTCGGACGGGGCGAGCCAGAGCGCGGACAGCTCCTCGAAGTCGCCGCGCTCCATGGCCTCGTAGAAGGCGGTGTTGGCGGCTTCCACCTGCTCGACGTCGGTATGGGGGGCGCTCACCGGGCTCCTTCGGCGGCGCGCGCGCCCTCCACGGCGCGTGCGACCCGCACGGCGTCCGCCGTTGCGCGCACCTCGTGCACGCGCACCGCCCATGCGCCGGCGTGCGCGGCGAGTGCGGAGACGGCGGCCGTGGCGGCGTCGCGCTCGCGCGCGGGCGGGGGCGCGCCCTCCGGTCCGGCCAGGACGCGGCCGAGGAACCGCTTGCGGGAGGCGGCGACGAGCAGGGGATGGCCGAGGCCGAGCAGCCGGTCCAGGTGGGCGAGCAGGACCAGGTCGTGCTCGGCGTCCTTGGAGAAGCCGAGGCCGGGGTCGACGACGACGCGGTCGGGGGCGATGCCGCCGGCCAGGACGGCCTCCACGCGTGCGTGCAGCTCGCCGGCGACTTCGGTGACCACGTCGCCGTACACGCCCTTGACGTTGCCGCCCTCCAGAAAGCCGCGCCAGTGCATGACGACGAAGGGGGCGCCGGCCGCTGCCACCGCCGGGATCATCGCGGGGTCGGCGAGGCCGCCGCTGACGTCGTTGACGAGGGCGGCGCCTGCGGCCAGCGCTCGTTCGGCGACGGAGGCGCGCATGGTGTCGACGGAGACGGTGACGCCCTCGGAGGCGAGGCCGCGGACCACGGGGATGACGCGCTTGAGCTCCTCGGCCTCGTCGACGCGGGTGGCGCCCGGCCGGGTGGACTCGCCGCCGACGTCGACCAGGTCCGCGCCCTCGGCGACCAGGTCGAGGCCGTGTTTGACGGCGTTCGTCGTGTCGAAGAAGCGGCCGCCGTCGGAGAAGGAATCGGGCGTGACGTTCACGACCCCCATGACCGCGCAGCGGTCCCACTCCGGAAGGCCCGCGACGCGCCCGCGTCCGCTCTGCTTGCTCATACGTTCAGCGTAGGCCCCGGACGCGGCCGTAAGACGCCACGGCCCGGACGGAAGCCCCTCGGCTGAGGGAGTTTCCGTCCGGGCCTGTTCTTCACAGTGTCCGGCGTCCGGTGCCTGGGTCAGGCGGTCATGCCGCGCGTACGTCGCGCTCCGCGATGGCGTGCGTGCACACGCTCGGGGCGGGCCTGCGGCGGCGCAGGAAGCGCGGCAGGGGCAGGGCGAGGTTGACGAAGCCCTCCGCCTGCATGGCGGCGAAGCCGATGCGCGGCAGGTCGGCCGACGCGCGGTAGACGACGAAGCGGGGTTCCCAGCGCGGCTGGAACTTCGCGTTGAACTTGTACAGGGACTCGATCTGGAACCAGCGGGACAGGAAGACCAGAAGACCGCGCCAGGCGCGCAGCACCGGGCCCGCGCCGATCTTCTCGCCGCGCGCGAGTGCCGAGCGGAACATCGCGAAGTTGAGCGACACGCGCGTGATGCCGAATTTCGGTGCCGCCTGGAGGGCCGCCACGATGAGGAGTTCGTTCATGCCGGGGTCGGCACTGCGGTCGCGGCGCATCAGGTCCAGGGAGGCGCCGTCGGTGCCCCACGGGACGAAGTGCAGGATCGCCTTCAGGTCGCCGTACTCGCCCGGCTGGTCGTCCGCCTTGTGGGCGGTGGCGATCAGACAGTCGCCGTCGGCGGCGTCGCCGATGCGGCCCAGTGCCATGGAGAACCCGCGCTCGGTGTCGGTGCCGCGCCAGTCCTCGGCGGCGTTGCGGATCCGCGCCAGCTCGGCCTCGCCGAGATCACGAATACGTCGTACCCGGGTTTCGTAACCGGCGCGCTCGATGCGCTTGACCATCTGACGCACGTTGCGCATCGCGCGGCCGGCGAGGGAGAAATCCGCTACGTCCACCACCGCCTCGTCGCCCAGCTCCAGGGCGTCGAGTCCGGTCTCGCGGGTCCATACCTCGCCGCCCGTCTCCGAGCAGCCCATGACGGCCGGCGTCCAGGAGTGGGCCCTGGCCTCGTCCATGAACCGCTCGATGGCGCCCGGCCAGGCCTCGACGTCGCCGATGGGGTCACCACTGGCGAGCATCACGCCGGACACGACCCGGTACGTCACCGCCGCCTTGCCGCTGGGCGAGAAGACGACCGCCTTGTCGCGGCGCAGCGCGAAGTGGCCGAGGGAGTCGCGGCGGCCGTGCTTCTCCAGCAGGGCACGCAGGCGTGCCTCGTCCTCCTCCGTCAGCTGGGCGGCGGGGTGTTCGGGCCGGAAGGCGAGGTAGATCGTCGTGACGGCCGTCAGCAGTCCGAGGGCGCCGAGGGAGAAGCCGACGGTCCAGGAGGTGTCGCCCTGGTAGTCGACCGGGCCCTCGAAGCCGAACAGGCCGTAGAGGACGTGCGTGATGCGGTCGGCCAGGCTCGGGTCGCCGACCATGCGGTTCGGGTGGACGCTGACGATGAGCAACCCGAGGGCGAGGGAACCTGCGCCCATGAGGACGAAGTTCGCGAGCGCCCGCCACCGGCTGCGCGGATCGGGGAGCGCCCGGAACTGGTCCCGGTGTCGCAGCAGCGGTGCGAGCAGCGCCAGCGAGATGATCACTCCGATGATGGAGTGGCGGTATGTGAACTGCGCCACCGCGCCCGCCGGCAACAGCGCCACCGCGGCGCGCCACGCCCGGCGTTTGCCGCGCCTCAGGCCGTGCGCGAGCAGCAGCAGCAGGATGCCGGCGCTGAGCGAGAGCGCGGCCGCGAACGGGCCGAACGACCCGGGCAGCACTTCGGCGATGCTGTGCATACGGCTGTGCCTGAAGCGCGGGAAGACGCCCGCGGCGATGTCCAGAACGCCCACAAGTGTGCAGGCTCTGGCGACGAGGACGGGTACGGCCTCGGGGCGCGGACCACGGAGTACGCGCCGCGCGCTGCGTGATCGGGAGGGAACCCCACCCGACATTTCCTCATCTGTCCTGACAGACATCGCATCCCGTAGTTCTGCGAGAGACCTTGGATCCGGGCCCGAACGGGGCATCCGGCGACATTGCGCCCTCTAGGACGGTGTCTCGGGGGGCGAGGTTCCAACCTCTCCTCAAAGCCGGTCCAAAGGCCGAGGAAAGTCCCGGACAAGCTCTCGCGAAGGTGTGCGGGACCCGGGTGGAAAACCGCAGGCAGGAAGCAGGTCATGGGTCTTACGAGCAACAAAGTGCTGCTGCTGGCAGTGATGTTCGCCGTACTGCTGTTCGTGGGCACGGTGTGGGTGTGGCCGCGCCTGGCGCGGCGCAACTGGCGCGCCGTCAGCGGACGCGTCGGGCTGCTGTTCGGCACCCAGCTGGCCCTCTTCCTGTCGGTCGGCCTCGCCGCCAACCAGGCGTTCGGGTTCTACGCCAGCTGGGCGGACCTGTTCGGCCAGGAGAAGGCTCAGGGCGTGGTCGTGAACCACACGGCGTCCGGCCGCTCCGGCGGCCCGCTGCAGGTGATCGACACGGCACGCGTGCGTGGAGCCGGCGGTTCCCAGCCGCAGGCCGGCGGTCAGATCCAGAAGGTCGACATCGTCGGCCGCACGACGAACATCGCCACACCCGCGTATGTGTATCTGCCGCCGGAGTACTTCCAGCCGCAGTACCGCACGCGTACGTTCCCCGCGGCGGTCGTCCTCACCGGATATCCGGGCACGGCCCAGGCGCTCGTGGACAAGCTGCACTATCCGAGTACGGCACAGGGCCTTGCGAAGAACGGCCGTATGCAGCCGATGATCCTGGTGATGCTGCGGCCGACGGTGGCGCCGCCGAGGGACACGGAATGCGTGGACATCCCGGGTGGTCCGAAGACGGAGACGTTCTTCGCCAAGGACCTGCCCGATGCCGTACTCGCGCACTACAGGGTGGGCAAAAGGCCGGTCAGCTGGGGCATCATCGGCGATTCGACGGGCGGCTACTGTGCGCTGAAGCTCGCCATGCACCATCCCCGGGTGTATGCCGCGGCGGCGGGTCTGTCGCCGTACTACAAGGCGCCGATCGACCCCACCACGGGCGATCTCTTCCGCGACGACAAGGGGCTGCGCAACCGCGCCGACCTGTGGTGGTGCATCAGGCATCTGCCCGCCCCGGACACTTCACTGCTCGTCACCAGCAGCAAGATCGGGGAATCCAACTACAAGGCGACACTGAAGTTCATAGAGGGTGTGCGGGCCACGAACCGGACGCGGATCTCGTCGATCATCCTTGACAGCGGAGGGCACAACTTCAACACCTGGCGGCGGGAGATTCCCGCGACACTGCAGTGGATCAGTGGGCGGCTGAGCGACCGGTGACCGGGGTTCCGAGAGTTGATGATCTTGCTGAATTCGGCATAGGGCAATTCCTGATGCCCTGTGAACGTTTCGGTATGGCTGTGTTTTTGCGGGGCGGGGCGCCAACACTCGCCTACGCGCGGTAAGTTTCTGGCCATGCCACGTGGACGTCACCGCCATTCCCCGCCCTTGCACAGACTGCTGCCACCGTCGGCGATCGCAGGCGTCTCTTTCGTCTGCGCCTTCGGTCCGTGGGTGTTCTCCCAACAGGCCGTGCTCCGTGTCATAGCCGCGGCCGCCGCGGCCACGGCGGTCGTCGGTGCGGCCGTCATGCGTCGTTGGGATACCCAGGCCGGCAAGCAGGTCGCCGACCTCACGCGCGCGCGTGCGAGCGACGAGTGGCGGCACGAGGAGCGGGTCGCCGAGCTGGAGACAGACCTCGAGGAGTCGCGCGAACTGCGCGCCAAGCTGGAGCAGCGGCTGCGGGCCAAGCGCGCCGAACTGGCGGGACTGCGCAACGAACACGCGGCGCTGCTGCGGCGGTACGCCACCGCCGAGACCGAGCGGGCGAGCGCCCTGGAGGGCCGCCGCCTGCTCGAGATAGAGGCCGCCCCGGCCCGCGCCCTGCCGCCCGTGCCGACGGCCGACCCCGCGGCTGCGGAGCGGGAGCTCGCGGAGGAGACCGAGGCTGTGGCTGCCTCGGCGCCGGCGATCTTCTCCCCGGAGGGTTCCAAGCTGTTCCTGCGGGCGAAGGCGGCGCTGACGAAGTTCGACGAGGACGGTGACGGTTCTCCGAAGGACGACGGCGGCGCGGACGGCGAGGCGGACTCGCAGGACGCCGCGAGTGCCGAGGCCGAGGACGACACCGACCCCGAGGACGACGATTCCCCGAAGGGCGGCGGCTCCCCCAAGGGTGACGACCCTTCGAAGGACGTCTCCCCGAAGGGCGAGCCGGTGACGGTGAAGGCCGGTTCGGACTCGGCGGCAGCCCAGGAGGCCGCGACCGAGCCCGTCGCCACCGTGACCGAGGCCGCCACCGGTGAGGCCGAGGCCGCGGACCAGGAGGATGAGTCGCAGGGGCAGCCCCAGGCGGTCGACGGGCATGAGCGCGCGGCCGCCACCACTTTGGCCAGGCATGTCCCGGCCGCCCAGCCCGTGCAGCAGCCCGCAGGTCACTTCGTCGCGCCGACCGCGGTGGCCGTGGTACCGGCCGCCCCCGTGCGGCGTCCGGCGGTCGAGGGCGGATTCGACTTCTTCGGTACGAAGGCGGAGGGGGCGCAGGACGCCCTCGCGGCCGTGCAGAACGAGGACCTCGCCGATGTGGTCGGCCAGGAGGCGCTCGCCGTCCACAAGGCCGAGGCCGAGGCGGAGTTCAAGCCCGCCGACGAGAAGACCCCCGGCGTCGGCCAGGTCATCGACCTGACGGCCCACGACGAGACCGAGCAGATCGATGTGCAGGGGCTGCGGAGCGCGGTTTCCTGAGACCTTCGGTCCCCTGACGGCCCCGGGCGCTTTCTCACGGCCCGGGGCCTCTCGCTTGCCCGGGCTCCTCGCCACCCGGGCTCCGGCGTCCCCGGCGCCGCCGGGTCATAGCCCTGCGGCGCCATCCACCGGTCCGGCGGCGCGTCCTGTCGTCCTGTCTGTGACCGCTCGGCTGCCTTGCAGTAGTTCCGCTGCCTGATGGTCGGGCCGTCATGGTTTTGGTGTTCGGCGGGTGGCGACAGCCGCTTCCAGGGGCCCCGGGACCAGCCGCAGGCTGCTGCCGGGTCGTCGTCCTACGGTGCCATCCATCGGTCCGGCGGCGCGTCCCGGCGTCCCGTTCGCGACCGCTCGGCTTGCCCTCGCAGTAGTCCCGCTGCCTGATGGGCGTCCCTCAGTCGGGCCGTCACCGTCTTGTTGGCTCCCGTGTCCACATGGACGTCGGCGAGCCGCCACAGTCGCTTCCAGGGGCCCTGAACCAGCCGTACGCTCTGCACCTTGGCGTGCGGTACGAGCGCCAGGCTCCGGCGCAGCAGGCCGTGCCGGGTGGCGAACACCGTGTCGGTGACGGCGATTCCGGAGCCCCGCCACCACACCGGCAGGCACCGCCCGGCCCGCCGAGGGGGCCGTGACAGCGACTCGGACGACGGCACGGCCACTCCGGGCAGCACGCGCGCGACGACCGACTCGGCGACCGCACGCGGAGCGACCGGCACCAGCACCGAGTTGGACGAACCGGCCACATCCAGCTCCACCCGCACCCAGCCGCGCCGCCGCCACAGCAGCGGCTCCACGATCCGCACGGTCTGCACCCGGCCGGGCGGCACCGTCTCGTGCGTACGGTCGAGGAGCCCGTGGTCGATGCGCAGCCCGTCCGGTGACTCGCCCACGGTCCAGTCGTACTCGCCGACGAACCGCCCCGCGCTGCTCGCACCCGCCGCGCCCAGCAGCGGCACGCCGGTCGCGAGGACCGTCCACACGCTGTGGGTGGCCAGCCAGAGCACCGGCGGGACGACGAGCGCGGCCGCCAGGGAGCACCAGGTGGCTCCCGTCAGCAGGACGGAGATCGCGAGGTCGCGCGGCGGCGTGCGCAACAGCTCGCGCGCCGGCGCCTCACCGACCTCGTGCGCCGTCTCGGGCGCGAACCCGGCGGCGCGCGCGAGGAGTTCCGCGCGCAGCGCACGCGCCTCGCGCTCCCCCAGGAAGGAGAGCTCGTCCTTCTTGTCGGTCCCCACGACGTCGAGTTTGAGCTTGGCGACGCCCGCCACGCGCGCGAGGAGCGGCTGGCTGACGTCGACGGCCTGGATGCGCTCCAGCCGGATGTGCGCGGTGCGTCGGAACAGCAGACCGGTCCGTATCCGCAGCTCGGTCTCGGTCACCGCGAAGTGTGTGAACCACCAGGTCAGGAAGCCGTACAGGGAGGCGGCCGGGACGAGGACGGCGAGCGCGATCAGGAGGGTCGTGGTCGTCAGCCGGGTCAGCTGCTGCTGCGCCTGGTCGGGATCGTGCACGGCCCACCCGATCACCACGGCCACCGGCGCCCAGGCCCGCCTCAGGGGCGTCACGGGATGCAGCCGTCGCTCGACGACGGGTTCCTTCGCGGCCACGGCGTCGTCGACGCCCGGCGCTGTCACAGACCCGCCGATCGGGCCTCGCCGAGCTCGGTGAGCCGGTCGCGCAGCCGCTCCGCCTCGGCCGGGTCCAGGCCCGGGATGGTCGCGTCGGTCGCCGCGGCCGCCGTGTGCAGCTGCACGCTGGCCAGCCCGAAGTGCCGCTCGACGGGCCCCGAGGTCACCTCGACCAGCTGCATCCGCCCGTACGGCACGACGGTCTCCTCGCGCCACAGCACGCCCCGGCTGATCAGCAGGTCGTCGGCCCGCTCGGCGTAGCGCCAGGAGCGCCAGTTGCGGCCGATCAGCACCCAGCCCCAGGCCGCCGACGCCAGTGGCAGCAGCGCGAAGGCAGCCCAGCCGGGCCCGGCCAGCAGCCCCAGCAGCAGACCCAGCGCGAGGGCCAGCAGCCCCAGCCACACCACCAGCAGCAGCCGGCGCATCCGCAGCAGCCCGGGCGGCAGCCCGATCCACACCGGCTGAGCCGACTCGTCCCCCGTTGTCCCCGTGCTCTGCGGGCTCCCCGTCTCCATGGGGCCAGCGTACGTAGGAGAGACTGGGTCCATGACTCCTACGACGGAGACCATGGTCGGTATCGGCGGCGCCGCGGAGAGCACCGACATGGTGCTCAACATCGGACCCCAGCACCCGTCCACGCACGGCGTACTGCGGCTGCGCCTGGTGCTGGACGGCGAGCGCATCGTGCACGCGGAGCCGGTGATCGGGTACATGCACCGCGGCGCGGAGAAGCTCTTCGAGGCACGCGACTACCGCCAGATCATCATGCTCGCCAACCGCCACGACTGGCTGTCGGCCTTCTCGAACGAGCTGGGCGTGGTCCTCGCCGTGGAGCGCATGCTCGGCATGGAGGTCCCCACGCGCGCGGTGTGGACGCGCACGCTGCTCGCGGAGCTCAACCGGGTGCTCAACCACCTGATGTTCCTGGGCTCGTACCCGCTGGAGCTCGGCGGCATCACCCCGGTCTTCTACGCCTTCCGGGAGCGGGAGGTCCTCCAGAACGTCATGGAGGAGGTCTCCGGCGGCCGTATGCACTACATGTTCAACCGCGTCGGCGGCCTCAAGGAGGACCTGCCGGCCGGCTGGGCCGCACGCGCGCGTGAGGCAGTCGCCGCCGTGCGCTCGCGCATGGACGTCTACGACGACCTGGTGCTCGGCAACGAGATCTTCCGGGGGCGCACGCGGGGCGTGGGCGCGCTGGCGCCCGAGACCGTGCACGCCTACGGCGTGAGCGGGCCGATCGCGCGCGCCTCGGGCGTCGACTTCGACCTGCGCCGCGACGAGCCCTACCTCGCGTACGGCGAGCTGCAGGACACCCTGAAGGTCGTCACCCGGCAGGAGGGCGACTGTCTCGCCCGCTTCGAGGTGCTCCTGGAGCAGACCCATGTCGCCCTCGATCTCGCCGACGCCTGCCTCGACCGGCTCGCCGAGCTGCCTCCCGGGCCGATCAACCAGCGGCTCCCCAAGGTCCTGAAGGCGCCCGAGGGGCACACGTACGCGTGGACCGAGAACCCGCTCGGCATCAACGGCTACTACCTCGTCAGCAAGGGCGAGAAGACCCCGTACCGGCTGAAGCTGCGCTCGGCCTCGTACAACAACATCCAGGCGCTCGTGGAACTCCTGCCGGGGACGCTGGTCGCGGACATGGTGGCGATCCTGGGGTCGCTGTTCTTCGTGGTCGGGGACATCGACAAGTAGGGCAAGCAGTGCGGCGGCGAGCCGGGGCGGGCGCGGTCAGCCGACGAGCGCGTCCGCAATGCCCACCGGCTGCAGCAGCCAGCCGAAGTCGCCGAGGCCGCCCGGTGCGGTGAGTTCGGCGGCTTCGCCGGCGCTCGCGAGGGCTCGTACGTATGCGGCGGGCTCGGTGGACGCGAGGGTGAGCGGGGGGCGTGCGCCTGTGACGCCCAGGGCGCGCAAGGCGTCGCGCTGCGACAGGAGGCGCGCGCCGGAGAGCGTCCGCGCCGACCCGTGCGCCGCGCACGCATCCAGTGCGACATGTGCCGTGATGTCGCACGACCCGTCCGGTACGGGCGCCGTCTCGCGCCCCGCGCGGAAGCCGGTGAGCGTGCCGAACGGGGGGCGCGCGTCCAGCGTGTGCGCGTAGTCGACGGCGACCGCGAGCCCCCTGTCGAGCGAGGAGACCGCGGCCGCCCAGGCCTCGTCGCGGGGGAGCCCGATCTCGGCCCGCAGTCCCTCCTCGGGCGGCAGTGGCCACCACCGGGCGAGCCACTCCGCTTCCGTACCGCCGACCGGCGCCCCGAGCCGTTCGGCCCCGTCCTGCCGGACGAGCACCTGCCGCGGTACGCCCTCCGCGTCCACCTCGGCGACGTCCAGCGGCACGTTGTCCAGCCACTCGTTGGCGAACAGCAGCCCGGTGACCTGCTGTGGCGGGTCGCTGAGCCACTCGATGCGGTCGTCGAGGCCCGCCGGGCGGTCGGCGATCTCGACGGCGTACGCACGCGTGCGTGCCGCCACCTCGGCGGGCAGCGCGGCCAGCACACCGCCGGCCAGCTCACCCCGGCCCGCCGCCATGTCGACGAAGGCCAGCGCGCCGGGCCGGCCCAGGGCCTCGTCGACCCGGCACAACAGCCCGGCCACCGCCTCGGCGAACAGGGGGGACGCGTGCACGGACGTGCGGAAGTGTCCCGCCGGACCCTCCGGCCTGCGATAGAAGCCGCCGGGCCCGTACAGCGCGTCCTGCGCCGCCGCCCGCCAGCCGAGCCACCGGCTCGATGTCTCTTCCGTCACCGGCACAGGCTAAGCGCGCAGGAGAGGGGGGCCTCCACCTTGGGGAGTATGTGCGCCGGGCGCGGATCGGTCCTCCGGTTGACCCCTGCACGCATCCGGCTTCCCTACGCTGGGTTACGTGCAGCGCCTCTATGACTTCCTCCGCAGACACCCGACCGGGGTCGACTCCTTCTGGGCCGTCTTCCTGTTCGGGATCTCGCTGCTGAGCGGGACCTCCAGTTCGGCGGTCCGGGGCACCGACAACCCGGCGCTGATCGTTCCGATCGCGCTGCTGCTGTGCCTGGTGATCGCGCTGCGCCGGCGCACGCCGGAGAAGATGCTGCTGCTGACGATCGGGCTCGGCGTGACGCAGCTGGCGCTGAACGTCCAGACGATGGCCGCCGACTTCGCGATGCTGGTGATCGTCTACACGGTGGCTGCGACGGGCACCCGATGGGCCTCCCGGCTCGCGCTGGCCGTGGGGCTGTTTGCGGCGCCGTTGGCGCAGATGCGCTGGCCGCAGGACGGGAGTGCGCTGGGCAATGGCGCGAAGGCGGTCTTCCTGACCGTGCCGTTCGCGCTCGCCTGGGTGCTCGGCGACTCGATCCGCACCCGCCGCGCCTACTTCGCGCAGCTGGAGGAGCGCGCCGCCCGGCTGGAGAAGGAGCGGGAGGCACAGGCCAAGGTCGCGGTCGCGGCCGAACGCGCCCGGATCGCCCGCGAGTTGCACGACGTCGTCGCGCACAACGTGTCGGTGATGGTGGTGCAGGCCGACGGCGCCGCCTATGTCCTGGACGCCGCCCCCGACCAGGCCAAGAAGGCCCTGGAGACCATCTCCTCCACCGGCCGCCAGGCCCTCGCCGAGATGCGCCGCCTGCTCGGCGTGCTGCGCACCGGCGAGCACCAGGAGGTCGGCGAGTACGTTCCGCAGCCCGACGTCGACCAGATCGACGAGCTGATCGAGCAGTGCCGCACCTCCGGCCTGCCCGTCGACTTCAAGGTCGAGGGCACCCCGCGCCCGTTGCCCAGCGGCGTCGAGCTCACCGCGTACCGCATCGTGCAGGAGGCGCTGACCAACACGCGCAAGCACGGCGGACCGAACGCGGGCGCCAGCGTGCGCCTGGTCTACTTCGACGACGGCCTCGGCCTGCTCGTCGAGGACGACGGCAAGGGCGCCCCGCACGAGCTGTACGAGGAGGGCGGCGCCGACGGCCAGGGCCACGGCCTGATCGGCATGCGCGAACGGGTCGGTATGGTCGGCGGCACCCTGGACGCGGGGCCGCGCCCCGGCGGCGGATTCCGGATCAGTGCGCTGCTCCCGCTGAAACCCGCACACTGACGCCTACGTACGTCCCTGGTTGACACCTGTCACGACCCCGCGGACAGCAACCGCCGCAAACGGAAACCGCCGCAACGGATGAGAACGGAAGAGGTCCCGATGACGATCCGCGTGATGCTCGTCGACGACCAGGTGCTGCTGCGCACCGGGTTCCGGATGGTGCTCGCCGCCCAGCCGGACATGGAGGTCGTCGCGGAGGCGGGGGACGGCGTCGAGGCCCTCCAGGTGCTGCGCGCGACCGCCGTCGACGTGATCCTCATGGACGTGCGCATGCCGAAGCTCGACGGCGTCGAGACCACCCGCCGCGTCTGCTCGGAGCCCGACCCGCCGAAGGTGCTGATCCTGACCACCTTCGACCTCGACGAGTACGCCTTCTCGGGGCTGAAGGCGGGCGCCTCCGGCTTCATGCTCAAGGACGTGCCGCCCGGCGAGCTCCTCACCGCCATCCGCGCCGTGCACAGCGGCGACGCGGTGGTGGCCCCGTCGACCACGCGCCGACTGCTCGACCGGTTCGCGCCGATGCTGCCGAGCGTGGGGAAGGAGCCCCAGCACAAGGAGCTGGAGCGGCTCACCGAGCGCGAGCGCGAGGTCATGATCCTGGTCGCCCAGGGTCTGTCCAACGGCGAGATCGCGGCCCGGCTGGTGCTGTCCGAGGCGACCGTGAAGACCCATGTGGGCCGCATCCTGACCAAGTTGGGGCTCCGGGACCGGGTGCAGGTGGTGGTCCTGGCGTACGAGACGGGTCTGGTGCGTGCGGGCGGGCACGGCTGACGGTCCGTCGGAGCCCTAGCGGAGTATCCCTTCCAGGAAGTCGCTGCCGAGCCGGGCCACGACCGCTATGTCCAGCTGGTGCTGGACGTACCGGCCACGGCGGCGCGTGGTGATCAGGCCCGCCTTCTTCAGGACGCCGAGGTGCCGGGATATCTCCGGGGCCGTCATTCCCTGCGTCTGCGCCAGCTCGCTCGTGGTGTAGGCGCTGCGGGCCAGATAGCGGCAGATGCGCATGCGGACGGGGTGGGACAGGGCCGTCATGCGCAGGGTCAGCTGCTCGACGGAGGGCGGAGTGGCGAGTTCGGGGGAGCCGACCGGGTAGTGCAGCACCGGCTGCCAGCCGTGCCGGTACAGGACGGACAGGTGGGGCCAGCCGAAGCTGGTCGGCACCAGGAGGAGGCCGCCGTCCCGGGTGGCCGTGCCGCCCACGCTCAGTTTGTCGACCGTGATCCGTTCGGCGGCCTCGTCCAGTGTGACCGCCGGGGACACGGCCGCCAGCGCCTCCGCCAGGCCCTTGCGGCGCAGGAGGTCGGTCTTGTGGCGGGCGTCCGCCGTGAGCTGGTGGCGCAGCCGGGACCAGGCCTCCGCGAAGAACGCCTCGTCGCAGTCCTGGAGGAACTGGCGCAGCCAGCCCCGGATCCTGGGCGGATCGGTCAGCAGCAGCTCGCTGAAGCGCACCTGCTGCGGCCCCCGCGCGGCGGCCAGCTCAAGGGCGCGCCGGCGCAGCCCGGCGTCGACGAGCGGGCTGGGCCCGTCACCGTAGGGCATCGCGCAGCTGAACTCCAGGGCCGCGTCCACGAACTGCTCGTCCGTCAGCTTGTCCAGCAGGTCCAGCTCCTCGGCGAGCGTGGCCCCGGGGAGAGCGGCACCGCCCGGGATGCCCGCAGAGGGTAGGAACAGGTCCGAGAACGTCGTCCGCCACAGGAAGTCCGCCTCGCATATCCGGTCGGCGAGATGGGAGTCGAGCCGGGCCGCCACGCCCGTCACCCAGCCCTGCAGGCCGGGGTGGTGCCCCGGCTCGCACAGCGCGTGCAGCGCCATGCCGAGCTCGGCCAGGGGTGAGGGGACGACGGCGACCCTCTCCGGCCGCAGCCCCGCGATGTCGATGTGCACGCTCATGACCTCATGGTGCACCGGGCCACTGACAACGCCGGAGTCGATTGACGGCGGACGTCAATCGACGCGACTTCACGGCGGCGGCGACACAGCCTGGGAGCACCCGGGCAGCCGCGGAGCCCACAAATCCCCTCTCCACGTCCCGAGAAGGCGAACAGCCATGACCATCACTCAGCAGTACCTCCTCGACACCTACCGGGCCCGGAAGCTCGGCGAACCGTGCCCGCCCGCGCCCGGGGCCGAAGACTGGCAGGTCGTACGTGAGTTGCGCGACCACTGGCAGCTCCGTGCGGTCGTCGCCGGGCGCCCGGCCCACGGGCGGATACGGCAGGCCCTGGGCCGGTGGCTGCACCTGCGGCCGCGCTCTACCTGCTGACCGCCCCCGTCGCCACCGCCTTGCCGGCCTCCTCTTCGAGCCGTGACACGAACTCGGCGACCGCCGCCTTCACGTCGTCGGCCGTCCACTCCAGGCCCGCGGCCCGGACGGACACCTCGGTGACGGCCAGGCCCGGGCCCTTCGGGTCCCAGGCGTCCGCGAACAGGAGGGTGCCCGTCTCCTCTCCGTGCCGGACGGCCGCCTCCGCGAGGACGTCGCGGCCGTACGGCAGCCAGACCTGGAACTCGTTGGTGTGCGGAACCTCGGGGTGGACGTGCGCCCAGGGCACCCCGGCCGCCGCGAACCCCTCGCGCAGCGCGTCGGCCACCACGCGCGCGTGGGCGACGTACTCGGGCAGCCGGGGCAGCTCCCTCTCCAGCCCGGCGAGGGCCGACAGCACCGTCGGGAACTGCTGGAAGATCTGGCCGCCGTACCGGTGCCGCCAGGTCTTCGCCTCCTCGATGAGGGTCTCCGGGCCGGCGAGCGCGGCGCCGCCGAAGCCGTCGAGGGACTTGTAGAACGACACATAGACGCTGTCCGCGAGGTCCGCGATCTCGTCCAGGGTGCGGCCGAAGTGCACGGTGGACTCCCACAGGCGTGCGCCGTCGAAGTGCACGACGGCCTCCCTCTCGCGGGCGGCCGCCACGACCTCGGTGAGTTCGTCCCAGGACGGCAGCACGAAACCGGCGTCCCTGAGAGGCAGTTCGAGCATCAGCGCCCCGAAGGGCTCCTCGAAGCCGCGTACTTCGTCGGCGGTCGGCAGGCGGGGCCCGCTCGTCACCCGTACCGGGCGCAGACCGCTGACCTGGCTGAACGCGTTCCGCTCATGCACCTCGGGGTGGGCCAGTGCGTGCAGGGCGACGGTGGGGCTGCCGGTACGGCCCGCCCAGCAGCGCAGCGCCACCTGCTGGGCCATGGTGCCTGTCGGGAAGAACGCGGCGGCCTCCTTGCCGAGCAGTCCCGCGACCTTCTGCTCCAGGGTCTCGACGACGCCGTCGCCGTAGATGTCCGATGGTTCGTCCAGGTCGTACAGATCCTGCGCGCCGTCCAGCAGCGCCAGGCGCTCCCGGAGCGTGCCGAGAAAACCGGGGCGCGCGAGGACGCGCTCCGCGCTCCGGTACACGCCGATGCGCCGCGCACGGCGTCGCTTGCGCCGCTCTTCGTCTGATATCTGGTCCTCGTCCGAGGTCGGGTCGGAGTACCGCTCGACCTGCTGCGCCGCATCGCTCATGCCTCGGATCATGCCTGGCGCCGGTCCGGGCGGGCACTCCGATTTCCACAGGCTTTCCCCTGCGCCGGCGCCGTGGCGTAACCCACAGCCTGTGGACAACCGGACGCCCGTCGAACCGATCGCGTTAACATGACGAGAAATCGTCCGGTACCCCGAGCGGACTGGAACGGGAAGGCCGCAGTCGCGTGAGTACAAGCCAACAGCCAGACCCCAGGGACCGCCCCGCGCGGCTCACCGTAGGCGTCGTCGGCGCCGGTCGTGTGGGCCCCGCACTGGCCGCGTCCCTCCAGCTCGCCGGGCACCGTCCGGTGGCCGTCTCCGGAGTCTCCGACGCCTCCAGGAGGCGCGCCGCGCAGTTGCTGCCCGACGTGCCGCTGGTGCCGCCCGCCGAGGTCCTGGAGCGCGCCGACCTGGTCCTGCTGACCGTCCCGGACGACACCCTGCCCGGCCTGGTGGAGGGGCTCGCCGAGACCGGTGCCGTACGGCCGGGGCAGCTGCTCGTGCACACCTCGGGGCGCTACGGCGCCAAGGTCCTGGATCCCGCCCTGCGCGCGGGGGCGCTGCCGCTGGCCCTGCACCCGGCGATGACCTTCACGGGCACTCCCGTGGACGTCCAGCGCCTCGCCGGGTGCTCCTTCGGGGTCACGGCGCCCGAGGAGCTGCGGCTGGCCGCCGAGGCCCTCGTGATCGAGATGGGCGGCGAACCGGAGTGGATCGCCGAGGAGATGCGCCCGCTGTACCACGCGGCGCTCGCGCTCGGCGCGAACCACCTGGTCACGCTGGTCGCCCAGTCCATGGAGCTGCTGCGCGAGGCGGGCGTCGCGGCTCCCGACCGGATGCTCGGCCCGCTGCTCGGCGCCGCCCTCGACAACGCCCTGCGCTCCGGTGACGCGGCCCTGACCGGCCCCGTCGCGCGCGGGGACGCCGGCACGGTCGCCGCGCACGTCGCGGAGCTGCGCAAGCACGCCCCGCAGACCGTCGCCGGGTACCTGGCGATGGCCCGCGCGACCGCCGACCGCGCACTCGCCCACGGGCTGCTGAAGCCGGAGCTCGCCGAGGACCTCCTCGGGGTACTCGCCACCGGGACCGACGGCGCCGAGGGAGACGCCCGATGACCGCCACCCTGCTGCGCACGGCCGACGCACTGCACGCACGCACGCGTACCGGCCGCCGGGCCGTGGTGATGACCATGGGCGCCCTGCACGAGGGCCACGCCACCCTGATCCGCACCGCGCGCGAGCTCGCCGGACCGGACGGCGAGGTCGTCGTCACCGTCTTCGTGAACCCCCTGCAGTTCGGCGCGGGCGAGGACCTCGACCGCTATCCGCGCACCCTGGACGCCGACCTCGAGCTCGCCGAACTGTCCGGCGCGGACGCCGTGTTCGCGCCCTCCGTGGACGAGGTCTACCCGGGCGGCGAACCCCAGGTCCGCATCACGGCAGGCCCCATGGGGGCACGGCTGGAGGGCGCCTCCCGCCCCGGCCACTTCGACGGCATGCTCACCGTCGTCGCCAAGCTGCTGCACCTCACCCGCCCCGACATCGCCCTGTACGGCCAGAAGGACGCCCAGCAGCTCGCCCTGATCCGGCGCATGGTGCGGGACCTGAACTTCGGCGTCGAGATCGTCGGCGTACCCACCGTGCGCGAGGAGGACGGGCTCGCCCTCTCCAGCCGCAACCGCTACCTCTCGCCCGCGCAGCGGCGCACGGCGCTCAGTCTCTCCCGCGCGCTGTTCGCGGGCAGCGACCGGCACGCGGCCCAGGAGGCGCTGCGGGCGCGTGCCCTCGAAGTGCCCGCCACGCACGCGCGTGCCGAGGCGCTCAGCGCCATAGGGGAGTCCCGTGCGGCCGCCGACGCGCACGCCGTCGCGAAGGCGCTCCCGGGCGCCCCGACGGCCGTCCGCGCGGCCGCCCGGCTGATCCTCGACGACGCGGCGCGCCTCACGCCGCCGCTCGAACTGGACTACCTGGCCCTCGTCGACCCGTCCGACTTCACGGAGATCGACGACGACTTCACCGGCGAGGCCGTCCTGGCCGTCGCCGCCCGCGTCGGGACCACCCGGCTGATCGACAACATCCCACTCGTATTCGGAACCCCCGGAGCCGCCTCGTGACCAGCACAGGCATACGACTGCACGCGCCCGCACCAGGGTGGTCCATCGCCGCGGACGTCGTGGTCGTCGGGTCCGGCGTCGCCGGCCTCACCGCCGCCCTGCGCTGCGAGGACGCCGGCCTGAAGACGGTCGTGGTCACCAAGGCCCGCCTCGACGACGGCTCCACCCGCTGGGCGCAGGGCGGCATCGCCGCGGCCCTCGGCGAGGGCGACACCCCCGAACAGCACCTGGACGACACCCTGGTGGCGGGCGCGGGCCTGTGCGACGAGGACGCCGTACGCATCCTCGTCACCGAGGGTCCGGACGCCGTGCGCCGCCTCATCGCGACCGGCGCGCACTTCGACGAGTCCGAAGAGGGCGACCTGCAGCTCACCCGGGAGGGCGGCCACCACCGCCGCCGCATCGCGCACGCGGGCGGCGACGCGACCGGCGCGGAGGTCTCCCGGGCGCTCGTCGAGGCCGTACACGCGCGTGGGCTGCGCACGATCGAGAACGCGCTGGTGCTGGACCTGCTCACCGACGCGGAGGGCCGCACGGCGGGCGTGAGCCTGCACGTCATGGGCGAGGGCCAGCACGACGGCGTGGGCGCCGTGCACGCCCCCGCGGTCGTCCTCGCCACCGGCGGCATGGGCCAGGTGTTCTCCGCGACCACCAACCCCCCGGTGTCGACCGGCGACGGCGTGGCGCTCGCCCTGCGCGCGGGCGCGGAGGTCTCCGACCTGGAGTTCGTGCAGTTCCACCCCACCGTGCTGTTCCTGGGCGCCGACGCGGAGGGCCAGCAGCCCCTGGTCTCCGAGGCCGTGCGCGGCGAGGGCGCGCACCTGGTCGACGCCGACGGCGTGCGCTTCATGGTCGGGCAGCACGAACTGGCCGAGCTGGCGCCCCGGGACATCGTCGCCAAGGGCATCCTGCGCCGCATGCAGGAACAGGACGCCGAACACATGTTCCTCGACGCCCGGCACTTCGGCGCCGACATGTGGGAGCACCGCTTCCCGACGATCCTCGCCGCCTGCCGCGCCAACGGCATCGACCCCGTCACCGAGCCCATCCCGATCGCCCCGGCCGCCCACCACGCCTCCGGAGGCGTCCGCACGGACTCCCAGGGCCGTACGACCGTCCCCGGCCTGTACGCGTGCGGAGAGGTCGCCTGCACCGGCGTGCACGGCGCCAACCGCCTCGCGTCCAACTCCCTGCTCGAAGGCCTCGTCTACGCCGAGCGCATCGCGGAGGACATCGCCGCCACCCACGCGGAGAACGGCCTCCACGCGCGCGTGCCCGAACCGGTCGAGCACCCCGAGGTGCCCGCGCACCCCCTCCTCGCCCCCGAGGACCGTTTCGCGATCCAGCGGATCATGACGGACGGCGCGGGCGTCCTGCGCTCCGCCGACTCCCTCGCCAAGGCCGCCGAACAGCTCCAGCAGCTGCACACCGAGGCCCGTGACGCCCTCGCCGAGAACGGCAAGACGTCCGAGCCCGGCGTCGACACCTGGGAGGCCACCAACCTCCTGTGCGTGGCCCGCGTCCTGGTCGCCGCCGCCCTGCAGCGCGAGGAGACCCGCGGCTGCCACTGGCGCGAGGACCGCGCCGAGCGCGACGACACGGCGTGGCGGCGCCACATCGTCGTACGGCTGAATCCCGACCGGACGCTGGCCGTACACACCACGGACACCCCAGACTTCCCCCCGACCCGCCGGCAGCACCGTCCCCAGGAGCAGTGACAGAAGTGAGCACCCCCGACCTTCCCCTCGCCCCGTCCGGAGGCTGCGGCGACGGCTGTGCATGCGGCGCGGACGCCGACGCCGACGCGGAGTACCTGGAGTGCGGGCTCGACCCCGCGCTCGCGCAGCTGCTGGCCGACGCCGGACTCGACCCGGTCGAGGTCGAGGACATCGCCAACCTCGCCATCCAGGAGGATCTGGACCACGGTGTGGATGTGACGACCGTCGCGACCATCCCCGAGGAGGCCGTCGCCACCGCCGACTTCACCGCGCGCGAGGCGGGTGTCGTGGCGGGCCTCAGGGTCGCCGAAGCGGTGATCTCGGTGGTCTGCGAGGACGAGTTCGAGGTCGAGCGGCACGTCGAGGACGGCGACCGGGTGGAGGCCGGGCAGAAGCTCCTGTCCGTCACCACGCGCACGCGTGACCTGCTCACCGCCGAGCGCAGCGCGCTCAACCTGGTGTGCCGCATGTCGGGCATCGCGACCGCCACGCGCGCGTGGGCGGAGGTTCTCGAGGGCACGAAGGCACGCGTGCGCGACACCCGCAAGACGACTCCGGGCCTGCGCTCCCTGGAGAAGTACGCGGTCCGCTGCGGCGGCGGCGTCAACCACCGCATGTCGCTGTCGGACGCGGCCCTGGTCAAGGACAACCACGTGGTCGCCGCGGGCGGTGTCGCACAGGCCTTCAAGGCCGTACGGGAGGCCTTCCCGGAGGTCCCGATCGAGGTCGAGGTCGACACCCTGCACCAGCTGCGCGAGGTCGTCGACGCCGGCGCCGACCTGATCCTCCTGGACAACTTCACGCCCGGCGAGTGCGAGGAGGCGGTGGCCCTGGTGCACGGCCGCGCCGCCCTGGAGGCCTCGGGCCGGCTCACCCTGGAGAACGCGAAGGCGTACGCCGACACCGGCGTCGACTACCTCGCCGTAGGAGCCCTCACCCACTCCTCGCCGATCCTCGACATCGGCCTCGACCTGCGAGCGGCGGAGTAGGTACCGGCCATGCTGCTGACGATCGACGTAGGGAACACGCACACCGTCCTCGGGCTCTTCGACGGGGAGGACATCGTCGAGCACTGGCGCATCTCCACCGACGCGCGCCGCACGGCAGACGAGCTGGCGGTGCTCCTGCAGGGCCTGATGGGCATGCACCCGCTGCTCGGCGACGAACTGGGCGACGGCATCGACGGGATCGCGATCTGCGCGACCGTGCCGTCCGTGCTGCACGAGCTGCGTGAGGTGACCCGCCGGTACTACGGCGACGTACCCGCGGTGCTGGTGGAGCCGGGCGTGAAGACGGGCGTGCCGATCCTCACCGACAACCCCAAGGAGGTCGGCGCCGACCGCATCATCAACTCGGTGGCGGCGGTCGAGCTCTACGGAGGGCCCGCGATCGTCGTGGACTTCGGCACGGCGACGACGTTCGACGCGGTCTCCGCGCGCGGGGAGTACGTCGGCGGCGTCATCGCGCCCGGTATCGAGATCTCCGTCGAGGCGCTCGGCGTCCGCGGCGCACAGCTGCGGAAGATCGAGGTGGCTCGGCCGCGGAGCGTGATCGGCAAGAACACGGTCGAGGCGATGCAGTCCGGGATCATCTACGGGTTCGCCGGCCAGGTCGACGGTGTCGTGACCCGCATGGCGCGGGAGCTGGCGGAGGACCCGGACGACGTCACGGTGATCGCGACCGGCGGACTGGCACCGATGGTGCTGGGGGAGTCGTCGGTGATCGACGAGCACGAGCCGTGGCTGACCCTCGTCGGGCTGCGGCTGGTGTACGAGCGGAACGTGTCGCGCATGTGAGGCCGGCCCCGGCGCAACCGGGTGGCGCGGCGCGCCACACCCATCCCCTATTGCGAAATATGTCGAATTTGTCTGATTAGCGCGTATCGTCGCTGCATGCCCACGCCATACGGATCACGCGGCGGCATGGCGTTCGGCGTGGAGGAGCTGCGTGTGCTCCGCCGCGCCCTCGCCCTCGCCCTTCAGCCAGGCCCCACTCCTGCCGGGGACGTCCAGGACTGCCTCCGCCTCGCCGAGTCGCTCGACGAGGCGATGCGCGAGGGCGCCAGACTGCGTGCCTTCCTGGTGGCCGACCTCGCGCGCTACCGCGCCGCCCTGCCCGGCACCACCGCCGACTACCTCGTGCTCCTCGAGGAGGCGCTGGGCGCCGGGTACCGCCCGGAACCCGACGACCTCGCCGCCCTCCGGGCGCTGCGCGGCAACCCGGCGGCCTCCGTGCTCCTGGGGCGCTGCCGGATGCTCGCCGAGCAGGACGTACGCGCCCGCCTGGCGCGCGATCCGGCCCGCACGGCAGCCCCGACCGTCCCTGCCGCCCGTAATCGCCTCACGGCCCTCCAGGGCGGCCTCAGGGGCGCCGGGGAGCACCTCGGGCCGGACGTCGAACGGGACCCCGCCAGGAAGCCCGAGAAGAAGCCTGCCGAGAAGCCGGCGTCTCCCAAGCCGGCCCCCGCCCCGGCCGCCCCGAAACCGGCCCGCCCCATCCCGACCCCGGGCGAGGTCTTCCCCCGCCGCAAGCCGACCCCACCGTCGGGCTCCAACCCGCCCCGGCACCTCGCCGCCGGCTGACCCGGCCCGAACCGTCCGGAACCACCCCAACCCCGCCCCGCCCGCCCCGTCGGCCCGTGGCTACCCTGGACGCATGGACTACGTCTCCGCGCTTGTGCCCCCGGTCGTCATGGCCGTGTTCTTCATCGGCGTGATCAGGGTGATCGTGAAGACCCAGGGCGGGGCCAACAAGGCCAAGGAGGACGCGGCCGTCGACGCCGCCATCGCGCGCACGGAAGGGGTCCGGCAGGGCCCTGCCAGGTCCGACGGCTGAGTCCCTCCCCGACGGTGCCCCCTTCGGCGTACGGCTCCCGCGAGCGCTCGCGGCAGCCGTACGCCCCTTTTGTTGTCGTATGACGGTGAAAGTGCCCGTCCGGGACGCCAATGGCGAGTTCTCCCACTATTGTGCTGAGGTGTGCCTCGCCCATTGGGAGAACTCGAAGACGCGGTCATGACGCGGGTGTGGAAGTGGAACCGCCCGGTGACCGTTCGAGAAGTCCTGGAAGACCTTCAGCAGGAACGGTCCATCGCGTACACCACGGTGATGACCGTTTTGGACAATCTCCATCAGAAGGGCTGGGTGCGCCGGGAGGCGGAAGGCCGCGCCTATCGATATGAGGCCGTCTCCACCAGGGCCGCCTACGCGGCCGCTCTGATGAACGACGCCTGGTCGCAGAGCGACAACCCCGCGGCCGCTCTCGTCGCCTTCTTCGGGATGATGAGCGATGAACAGCGACAGGCCCTCAGTGACGCCGTACGCATCGTCCAAGGGCCGGAAACACCTGAAGCGGCCCCGGATACCGGCGGCGATACCGCCGGCGAGAACCCCGGGTCGGCACAGGAGGGCGACGGGCGATAGCGTCCGCTCATGTCAGCAGAGAGCCCCGAAGGTCCCGAAGGCCCCGAAGTCAGCGCTAAAGCCATCACTGTCCGGCGGGCCCGCACCGGCGATGTCACGGCCGTGCGCCGTCTCCTTGACACCTACGTACGCGGCCGCATCCTGCTCGACAAAGCGACGGTCACGCTTTACGAGGACATCCAGGAGTTCTGGGTCGCCGAACGGGACGACAACGCCGAGGTGGTCGGCTGTGGCGCGCTGCACGTGATGTGGGAAGACCTCGCGGAAGTCCGCACTCTCGCGGTGAAGCCCGGCCTGAAGGGCGCAGGGGTCGGACACCAGTTGCTGGAGAAGTTGCTGCACACCGCGCGCTGGCTGGGCGTTCGCCGCGTTTTCTGTCTGACCTTCGAAGTGGACTTCTTCGCCAAGCACGGCTTCGTCGAGATCGGTGAGACACCTGTCGACACCGATGTCTACGCGGAGCTACTGCGTTCCTATGACGAAGGCGTAGCGGAGTTCCTGGGTCTCGAACGGGTGAAACCGAACACCTTGGGCAACAGCCGGATGCTTCTGCATCTGTGATCGCCGATCACCGAGACGTATTCCGCCGCCCTTGCCCTGGTTCCCTATGTCCGAAACGCGTATGTTTCCGGACCGGGTGGGTCTCTGCCCGGCAGTCGGCCCCGCACTGGGTCTCGTCCTCGGTCTCCAGCTCAGTCTCTCCAAGGGGTTTGTGTTTTTCCGGCAAAAGCGGTTTGCTTTCCGACGTACTGCAGTACTGCATATAACAGGGGACGGCGAAACGGCGGACGCCGCAGGCCCCCGGCCCTCAAGTTATGGATGAAAGGAAATCCGGTGGCACAGAAGGTTCAGGTCCTTCTTGTCGATGACCTCGACGGCGGCGAGGCGGACGAGACCGTCACGTTCGCGTTGGACGGCAAGACTTACGAGATCGATCTCACGACCGCCAATGCGGACAAGCTCCGTGGCCTTCTCGAGCCTTACGTGAAGGGTGGTCGTCGTACCGGAGGTCGCGCTTCGGGTGGACGCGGAAAGGCCCGCGCCGCTTCCGGTGGCAGCCAGGACACCGCGCAGATCCGCGCCTGGGCGAAGGAGAACGGTTACGAGGTCAATGACCGCGGCCGTGTCCCCGCGTCCATCCGCGAGGCCTACGAGAAGGCCAACGCCTGATCGCTGGTCTACGGCAGGGCCAACGGCTGGCCGCACGCGCGCCGCAGCCGCAACCGGTGGCACTGCGTCGCCACCGTGTCCACAAGTCGTACGAGATCGGGGGCGCCCCCACCGCCCCTCACAGCCGACAGTGTCGGCAGCGAGGCTTCGACCGCGCACCCCGGCTCGGGGGGCCGCAGCCATACGGCGGCCCCCTGCACGCCCGAGCGGCCCACGGGCCGTAGACCCGCCGGCTGCGTGCCCGGCGGCAGCGGCGCGTCCATGACGCAGCCCGGGCCGAGCGCCCTCAGATCGGGCGTCAGTGCCCCCCACTCCAGCCAGTCCAGCAGCCCCGGCAGTTCCTCCGCGCTGCCCGCGGCCACCAGCAGCCGCATCCGGTCCCCCTGCGCGGCCACCGGAGAGGCCGGCGCGAGATGGCGCAGGCCCGCCCGGCCGGCCTCGGCAGGGACGTCCAGGACGTCGAAGCGGTCGCCCACGCGGAGCCGAACCGGAGATCCGGGGTTTCCCGCCCGCGCGGGCACTGTCGTCCAGCCCAGTTCGTTCTCGTAGAACCGGCTGACCCGATCGCCCGGATCGAGCGGCCGACGGGGGAGCGGGACCGTGGAGAGGCTGCCAACCATGCCAAGGGCAACCGCCCGAAGGGCTTGCAAGTTACGCTGGGTGTTCTGACGGATGCACAGAGTGTCGAAAGAGGGGGCGTGCGGGGGTGCGGGGTAGCGCAAGGTTGTTCGCCCATAGCGGAGGGAACCGGTGCGCGCGGCATGGAGTGTCCGTCCCAGCGGGTAAGACATCCCTAGTGGGAGGGGGCGACACGCAGGCAAGGTGGTCTCACGTTCGCCATCGGCGTACTGATGGTGAGGGTAACCACCTGGCCTGCGGGAACATCGTCTCGCACCATCGGGTTGGAGCAGATGTCGGCGTCACGGGTCAGGAGGCCATCGACGGTGTCGGCAGTTGGAATGAGCGGTCCCCGCTTGCGGGACTAAGCTGCGGAAGGACAGGGAGGGGAAGTTCCCCCCACTGCCTGACCGCTCTGAGGAGCGATTAACGATGTTCGAGAGGTTCACCGACCGCGCGCGGCGGGTTGTCGTCCTGGCTCAGGAAGAAGCCCGGATGCTCAACCACAACTACATCGGCACCGAGCACATCCTCCTGGGCCTGATCCACGAGGGTGAGGGTGTCGCCGCCAAGGCCCTTGAGAGCCTCGGGATTTCGCTCGAGGCGGTCCGCCAGCAGGTGGAGGAGATCATCGGCCAGGGCCAGCAGGCCCCGTCCGGGCACATCCCCTTCACCCCCCGTGCCAAGAAGGTCCTGGAGCTGTCGCTCCGCGAGGCCCTTCAGCTGGGCCACAACTACATCGGCACGGAGCACATCCTGCTCGGCCTGATCCGTGAGGGCGAGGGCGTCGCCGCCCAGGTCCTGGTCAAGCTGGGCGCAGATCTCAACCGGGTGCGGCAGCAGGTCATCCAGCTGCTCTCCGGCTACCAGGGCAAGGAGACCGCCGGCGCCAGTGGCGGGCCTGCCGAGGGCACCCCCTCGACGTCCCTGGTCCTCGACCAGTTCGGCCGGAACCTCACCCAGGCCGCTCGTGAGTCCAAGCTCGACCCGGTCATCGGGCGCGAGAAGGAGATCGAGCGGGTCATGCAGGTGCTGTCCCGCCGTACCAAGAACAACCCGGTCCTGATCGGTGAGCCCGGCGTCGGCAAGACCGCCGTCGTCGAGGGCCTAGCCCAGGCCATCGTCAAGGGCGAGGTGCCCGAGACCCTCAAGGACAAGCACCTCTACACCCTGGACCTCGGCGCGCTGGTCGCCGGCTCCCGCTACCGCGGTGACTTCGAGGAGCGCCTGAAGAAGGTGCTCAAGGAGATCCGCACCCGCGGCGACATCATCCTGTTCATCGACGAGCTGCACACGCTGGTCGGTGCGGGTGCCGCCGAGGGCGCCATCGACGCCGCTTCGATCCTGAAGCCGATGCTGGCCCGCGGTGAGCTGCAGACCATCGGTGCGACGACGCTGGACGAGTACCGCAAGCACCTGGAGAAGGACGCGGCCCTGGAGCGCCGCTTCCAGCCCATCCAGGTCGCCGAGCCGTCCCTGCCGCACACCATCGAGATCCTCAAGGGTCTGCGCGACCGGTACGAGGCCCACCACCGCGTCTCCATCACCGACGAGGCGCTGGTCCAGGCCGCGACCCTGGCCGACCGGTACATCTCGGACCGATTCCTTCCGGACAAGGCGATCGACCTGATCGACGAGGCCGGTTCCCGGATGCGCATCCGCCGGATGACCGCTCCGCCGGACCTGCGCGAGTTCGACGAGAAGATCGCGGGCGTGCGCCGCGACAAGGAGTCCGCGATCGACTCGCAGGACTTCGAGAAGGCCGCCTCCCTGCGCGACAAGGAGAAGCAGCTCCTGGCCGCCAAGGCCAAGCGGGAGAAGGAGTGGAAGGCCGGCGACATGGACGTCGTCGCCGAGGTCGACGGCGAGCTGATCGCCGAGGTCCTCGCGACCGCCACCGGCATCCCGGTCTTCAAGCTGACCGAGGAGGAGTCCTCGCGTCTGCTGCGCATGGAGGACGAGCTCCACAAGCGGGTCATCGGCCAGAAGGACGCCGTCAAGGCGCTGTCGAAGGCGATCCGCCGTACGCGGGCCGGTCTGAAGGACCCGAAGCGTCCCGGTGGTTCGTTCATCTTCGCCGGCCCGTCCGGTGTCGGTAAGACCGAACTCTCCAAGGCGCTCGCCGAGTTCCTCTTCGGTGACGAGGACGCGCTGATCTCCCTCGACATGTCGGAGTTCAGCGAGAAGCACACGGTGTCGCGTCTCTTCGGTTCCCCGCCCGGATACGTGGGCTACGAAGAGGGCGGTCAGCTGACCGAGAAGGTCCGCCGCAAGCCGTTCTCCGTCGTCCTCTTCGACGAGGTCGAGAAGGCCCACCCGGACATCTTCAACTCGCTGCTGCAGATCCTGGAGGACGGTCGCCTGACCGACTCCCAGGGCCGGGTCGTGGACTTCAAGAACACGGTCATCATCATGACGACCAACCTCGGCACCCGGGACATCTCCAAGGGCTTCAACCTGGGCTTCGCGGCCCAGGGCGACACCAAGTCCAACTACGAGCGCATGAAGAACAAGGTCTCGGACGAGCTCAAGCAGCACTTCCGGCCCGAGTTCCTCAACCGCGTCGACGACGTGGTCGTCTTCCCGCAGCTGACCCAGGCCGACATCCTCGCGATCGTCGACCTGATGATCAGCAAGGTGGACGAGCGCCTCAAGGACCGGGACATGGGCATCGAGCTCTCCCAGTCCGCCAAGGAGCTGCTGTCCAAGAAGGGTTACGACCCGGTGCTGGGTGCCCGGCCGCTGCGCCGCACCATCCAGCGCGAGGTCGAGGACACGCTCTCCGAGAAGATCCTCTTCGGTGAGCTGCGTCCCGGTCACATCGTGGTCGTGGACACCGAGGGCGAGGGCGAGACCCAGACCTTCACCTTCCGCGGCGAGGAGAAGTCGGCGCTGCCCGACGTCCCGCCGATCGAGCAGGCGGCCGGCGGTGCCGGGCCGAACCTGAGCAAGGAGGCGTAGGCCTCACGGCGACGCCAGAAGGGGCCGGTGCTTTCGAGCACCGGCCCCTTCGTCATGCCTGCCCGCGGTTACGACAACTGCCCGTTGTAGTCCGGCAGTTTGAACGTCTTGTCGGCGTGACCGCCCGAGAGGTCGGTGGCGCTGTTGCCGATGTTCGCGATGATGTCGTAACCCTTGTTCTCGATGTCGACGCGCTGGGCGGTCTTGTAGGCGGCGACGTCCTTGAACAGGTCGAACAGACCGCGGACGTAGAGGCCGGAGACGTCGTAGCCGTCGTGCTCCAGGTTCCACTCGGTGGGCGCGTAGATGATGCCCGGACGGGCGGTGACGAAGAAGAGCGAGACGCCGTGCTCCTGGGCGTACTGAGCGACGTTCAGGACGGGCTTGTTGGCCGGCTGCGGGAAGTGGAAGCCGAAGTCCGTCTCCAGCGTGGTGTTGTCGATGTCGAAGACGATCGCCTGCTTCTGGCCCGGCTGGGCCGCGGCGATCCGCTGCTTCAGGTACGGGAGGGCCTGGTCCATCACCGTCTGGCAGTCCTGCTGCCAGGTCGCGTAGTCGACGTCCGTGCTGCTCGTCGCCGCGTCGGCGGGGGTGGCCAGGGCCACGAGGGCAGATGCGGAGACTGCGGTGACCACTGCGCGGAGCGCCCAGGGGCGTCGGCTTGTCATGGGTGGGGGTCCTCTCACGTCCGTATGCCGTTGTCCTGTGCATGTTCGACGCCGAGGGTGGCGTGAGGGGAACCGTAGGGTTACTGGGCGGTAAGTGGCCAGAGATGTGCGTCACATGACGGGTTGTTTCGTGGAGGGGTGGATCTTGCCGGGCGGTGACATGTCGCACAGGCCATCCGGCCGGTACTAGCGCGGATAGTGGGCCACCCGAGAGGGGCGGGAAAGGGTCCCTTTCCTGGAACCTCAGGGGTGATCCTGCCGTCGCGGTCTGATTCGTCCGTTATTGGGGCTGTGTCAAGAAGAGAGAAGTTTTGGGATGAAGTACTAGCGTCCGTCGTAGATCACACATTTTGGGCCTGAGGGGTTCCGGGGTTACCAAGGGATGGTCCATCCGGCAGCCGTTTGTGCGCCGGGTGGTTTTCTCTGCCCCCGTCTTCCTGAGGTTTCCATGTCTTCGCGTGTCACGTCCCGCTCCTCCCGTACGTCCCTGCTGCGCAGCCGCGCGGCCGTCCTGGCCGCCGGCCTGGGAATGTCGGTCGTGCTGGGCGCGGGGGTCGCGGCCGCCGCCGACGCCACCTCCGCGTCCAGTGCGGCGAGCGCCGTCAAGGCGCAGGCCGCCGCACAGGCCAAGGCCGCTGCCGCCAGGAAGGCCGCCTCCTGGATGCACCCGGTGAAGAAGTACCGGCTCTCCGCGAGCTTCAACCAGGCCGGCGGCATGTGGCAGTCCACCCACAGCGGGCAGGACTTCGCGGTGCCGAGCGGCACGGACGTCGTCGCCGCGCACGGCGGCACCGTCGTCAAGGCCGGCGGCAACGGCGCCGGTGACGGGCCCGCGTACGGCAACGCCATCGTGATCAGGCACGGCAACGGGACGTACTCGCAGTACGCCCACCTGTCGCGGATCGACGTCAGGGTCGGCCAGGTCGTCGCCACCGGCCAGCACATAGCCCGGTCCGGGAACACCGGTAACTCCAGTGGCCCGCATCTGCACTTCGAGATCCGTACGACCGCGAACTACGGATCGGCCGTCGACCCGGTCGCCTTCCTGCGTTCCAAGGGCGTCACCGTCTGAGGCGGGTGAGCGTCTAGGACGGGTGGGTGGCCCGGTGCGCCCGGGTCACCAGGTCGGTGGCGACTTCGAGGACCGCCTTGCGCTTGTCCTCGGGGTCGGCCTCGATGTCGCCCAGCGCGAACATGCCGGCATGCAGCGTGAACATCGCGCTGACGCAGCGCACCTGGTCGATCAGCTCGGAGTCCGGGTCGATGAGGATGTCGCGCATGCCCATCATGCGGTTGCGGAAGGTCTCGCCGATGCGCAGCTCCTTCACCGTGCTCTGGTTCTCCTGCATGAAGCGGAAGAGTGGGGCCGCGCCGGCCAGGGTGTCGCTGTAACGGCGGATGATCTCGTGCTTGGTCTCCAGTGACTGCGGCTGCTGCCTGCCCCACTCGATCAGTTCCACGATCGGCTGGGAGAGATCGTCGAAGATGCTGACGAGGATCTCTTCCTTCGTCTTGAAGTGGTAGTAGAGCGCCGCCTTGGTGACGTCCAGGCGCTCGGCGATCTCGCGCAACGACGTCTTCTCGTAGCCCTGCTCGGCGAAGAGTTCGAGCGCCACGTCCTGAATGCGCTGGCGGGTGTCTCCGCGGCGCTGCTGCTTGGTGCCGTCCATGGTGCCGCCCATCCTTGCACTCCAGAGAAACTTACTTGACGCCCGGCTAGTTACGGGTCTACCTTCCCAGTGTAGTCAACTAGCCGGGCGGCAAGTAAGTGGCCGACCGGGGGGAGATGCCCAGGGGAGTGGGGACGATGGCGGACACACAGCCGGCCGAGACGAAGCCGGAAAAACAACCGAAGAGCGTACGGGTCGTACTGCTCGCACTCATGATCACCATGATGCTCGCGATGCTCGACAACATGATCGTGGGCACCGCGATGCCGACCATCGTGGGCGAACTCGGCGGACTCGAGCACCTGTCCTGGGTGGTCACCGCGTACACGCTCGCGACCGCGGCCTCCACCCCGATCTGGGGCAAGCTCGGCGACATGTACGGGCGCAAGGGCGCCTTCATGACCTCGATCGTGATCTTCCTGATCGGCTCCGCGCTCAGCGGCATGGCGCAGAACATGGGCGAGCTGATCGGTTTCCGCGCGATCCAGGGCCTCGGCGCGGGTGGTCTGATGGTCGGCGTCATGGCGATCATCGGTGACCTGATACCGCCGCGGGAGCGCGGCAAGTACCAGGGCATGATGGCCGGCGTCATGGCGCTCGCGATGATCGGCGGCCCGCTGGTCGGCGGCACCATCACCGACAACTGGGGCTGGCGCTGGTCGTTCTACATCAACCTGCCGCTCGGCGTGGTGGCGCTCGGTCTGATCAGTGCCGTACTGCATCTGCCGAAGAAGCGGGCCAAGGCGGGTATCGACTACCTCGGTGTCGCGCTGCTGACCATCGGCATCACCTCGATCGTGCTGGTCACGACCTGGGGCGGTACGGAATACGCGTGGACGTCCGCGCGGATCATGGAGCTGATCGGGATCGGCGTCGCCGCCCTCATCGGGTTCGTGTTCTGGCAGACGAAGGCCGCGGAGCCGATCGTGCCGCTGCACATCTTCCGCAGCCGCAACTTCACGCTGATGTCGGTCATCGGCTTCATCACCGGCTTCGTGATGTTCGGTGCCACGCTGTACCTGCCGCTGTACCAGCAATCCGTGCAGGGCGCGTCCGCGACCAACTCCGGGTTGCTGCTGCTGCCGATGCTCGGCGCGATGCTGGTCACCTCGATGGTGGCGGGGCGGGTGACCACCAACACCGGCCGCTACAAGGTCTTCCCGGTAGTCGGCACTGTCCTGATGGGCGCCGGGCTCTATCTGCTGTCCACGATGGACACCGGCACCTCGCGGTTCACGTCCGGTGTGTTCATGGCGGTCGTGGGGCTCGGCATGGGCTGCCTGATGCAGGTCACCATGCTGGTCGCGCAGAACAGCGTGGAGATGAAGGACATGGGCGTCGCGTCCTCCTCGACCACCCTGTTCCGTACGCTCGGCTCGTCCTTCGGCGTCGCGATCATGGGCGCGCTGTTCAACAACCGGGTGCAGCACGTCATGGCCGAGCGGGCCGGGGGGCTGGGAGCGAAGATCACCGAGAAGTCGGCGGCGTTGGACGCCAAGAGCTTGGCGAAGCTGCCGGTCGAGGTGCGGGACGCGTACCAGCACGCGGTGTCCGCGGGTACGCACTCCGCCTTCCTGCTGGGGGCTGTGGTGGCCGTGGGCGCGCTGCTTGCGGCGGTCTTCGTGAAGGAAGTTGCGCTGCGGGGGGCGGGGCCGGCTGCGGCCAAGGGCGGAGACGAGGGGGAGGCGGTGGCGCAGGCGCCGGTCGCCGAGGCCGTCTGATCCGCGAGTGAGCTGAAGGTCCCCCGGTGGGTGTCCGCCCCGGGGGGCCTTCGTCGTGTTTCCTCGCCCCCGCCGCCCCTACCCGTCCCGTCCCAGGGGCGCTGCCCCTGCGGCCCCGCCAGGGGGCTCCGCCCCCTGGACCCCCGATCGGCCTGAACGGCCTCGTCCTCAAACGCCGGACGGGCTGAGGGTGCCTGCCCGGCCGAGACGTGAACGCCTGACGAGGCCGCGCAGCAGGGGCGGGGCCGTGTGGTCGGCGGCTCGCAGCGCGGCGGTGTCCAGGGCGAGCGGGACGAGCGCCGGTTCGGGGCGGGCCATGGCTGAGAGTGCCCGCCCTGCCGAAAGTGAACGCCGGACGGGCTGAGGGTGGCAGCCCTGCCACAAGTTGAGCGCCGGACGTGCTGACAGTGCCTCCCCTGCCACAACGCCGGACGTGCCGAGAATGCCTGCCCGGAGCCAAAAGGTGGGGCTCGGGAATCGTCTACGGCAGCATCGGATAGCTGCCCGTGTTCGTCGGTGCGTGTTCCGGCAGCCACAGCACCGCCACCGCGCCTTCCGCGGGTACGTGATCGGGTGCGCCCGCCGGGCGTACGTTGCGGAAGGTCAGGCGGGCGCCCATGACGCGGGCCTGTCCGGCGGCGATCGTGAGGCCGAGGCCGTGGCCGTGGCCCGCGCGGTCGGCGCTGCCCGTGCGGAAGCGGCTCGGGCCGTCGGCGAGGAGGTCGGACGGGAAGCCGGGGCCGTGGTCGCGGACCCGGATGACCCGGCCCTCGACGGTGACCTGGATCGGCGGCTTGCCGTGCCGGGCGGCGTTGGCGAGCAGGTTGAACAGCACACGCTCCAGGCGGCGCGGATCGGTCGTGACCATCGACTCGTGCACCACCCGCACCTCGACGGCCGGGTCCTTCGCCGCCACCCGCCGGGTGACGAACTCGCCGAGCAGGATGTCCTGCAGCTCGGCCCGCTCCGAGGCGCCGTCGAGGCGGGCCACCTCCAGGACGTCCTCGACCAGGGTGCGCATGGCCTTCGCGCGGTCCAGGACCAGCTCCGTCGGGCGGCCGGGCGGGAGCAGTTCGGCGGCCGTCAGCAGGCCCGTCACGGGAGTGCGCAGCTCGTGTGCGATGTCCGCGGTGACCCGGCGCTCGGCCTCAAGGCGTTGCTGCAGGGTGTCCGCCATGGCGTCCACCGCCCGCGCCAGGTCGTCGGTCTCGTCCCGTACGACACCGCCGATGGCGTCCCGCACGCGTACGTCCGACTCGCCCTTGGCGACCTGGTTCGCCGCGGCCGCCGCCTTGCGCAGCCGGCGCGAGAGCTGGCCGCCGATGAGCACGCCCAGCGCGCTGCCGCCGAGGACGACCGCGATGGAGCCGATCACCAGGGCCTGGTCGAGGTCCCTGAGGACGTTCGTGCTGCGGTTGGTGAACCCGGTGTGCAGCGACAGCACATGCCCGTCCTTGACCGGCACGGCGGCCCAGATGTCCGGCGCGCCGCCCGGCCGGTCGGTCACATACGTCGCCCGCCGGTCCGCCGCGACCTTCACCCGCAGCGCCGACGGCAGCCGCGGGTCGTCGATCTTGATGTTGGGGAAGACGGTCCGGCCCTGAATCTCGTAGTTGTGCTGCGCGAGCCGGATACGCTCGTCCGCGAGGTCGCGCGCGTTGTCCAGCATCGAGACCCGGGCCGCGTTGTGCACGACCAGGCTCAGTGCGATCGCGATCAGCGCGCCGACCAGTGCGATGGCCGCGCTGAGCTTCCATCTGAGGCCCGTGCGCATGCCCGTACCGTCCGCGACGTGCGCAGCGGCCGGGCTCCGGAAGATCCCCCGCATGTCCCTGGTGTCCCCGCTCAGGCCTTCAACTTGTAGCCGAAGCCGCGGACCGTCTCGATCCGGTCCTGGCCGATCTTCGTGCGCAGTCGCTGCACGTGGACGTCCACCACGCGCGTGTCCCCGCCCCAGCCGTAGTCCCACACCCGCTCCAGCAGTTTGTCGCGCGACAGGACCGTGCCCGGCGCGGAGGAGAACTCCAGAAGGAGCCGCATCTCGGTCGGCGTCAGCGCCACCGGCTGCCCGGCCCGGCGCACCTCCATGCCCTCGGTGTCGATCTCCAGGTCGCCGAAGCTCAGCACCCCGCCGGCCACCTCGGCGTGGGCCTCGTCCGCCCGGTCGCCGCCGCTGGCATGACCGAACCGCCGCAGTACCGCACGGATCCGCGCGACCAGCACGGCACCGTCGAACGGCTTGGTCACGTAGTCGTCGGCGCCCGCCTCCAGGCCCAGCACGACGTCGATCGAGTCGGCCCGCGCCGACAGCATGATCACCGGCACGGTCGACTCGTCGCGGATACGGCGGCACAGACTCACGCCGTCCAGGCCGGGGACCATGACGTCGAGCAGCGCGATGTCGGGGCGGTTCGCCCGGAACGCCTCCAGGCCGGAGAGCCCGTCGGGCATCGCGGTGACCGCGAAGCCGTCCCGCTCCAGGGCGAGCTGGGTGGCCTCGCGGATGACGTCGTCGTCCTCGACGAACAGGACATGGGTCTGGTCTGCCATCCCGCTGCTCTCAGTTCTCGTGTCGGTCGTGGCGTGCGCACTGCTGCTGGGTGATCGCTCCGAGCGGTCCGAACGGTTCACGAAGACGGCGACGCGTCGCCCCCGACGGCGTTGCTGTAGTCGTTGCGCGTGATGAACCGCTTGACGAAGTGGCCCGAGGCCCAGATGTACGTGGTCACGATCTCACCGGACGGACTCGTCATCGGATCGCCCTTCTCGTACACCTGCTTGGTCACCACCAGGTCGCCGCGGTCTATCTCCGCGTAGACCGGGGGTTCCTCGGTACGGAAGACATTCTCGTACCGACCGCCTTGTTCGCGATACACGTACGAGCCGACTCCGATCTCGTCCCCGCAGGTCAGCACGTTCACCACCACGTCGTCGGAGTATCCGCCGGTCAGTTTGCCGTACGTCACCTCGACCGGGTACTTGTCCGCGACGCACGGCTTCAGGCCGCGCTTGACCTCCGCCGAGACCATCGGATCGTCCTTGACGAGCTTGGCCGCGTCCACATGCGCAGTCTTCGAAAGGCTGGGTGTGGGTGAGGCGGTGGGCGTGGCGGCGGCTCCCATCACCGAGTCGGCGTGCGCCGGGCCCTCGTCACGGGCGCCGGTGCCGCCGGTACCGCAGGCGGAGGCGAAAAGGGCGAGGGCGGCGAGCACGGCCACCGCCGTGTACGCCGCCTGCAAGGTCCCTCGGCCCGAGTCGGTCAGACCGCGCAACGCTCCTGCTCCCCACGCTCCAGCGCGCGTGCGTCCAGATCGCGGCTCTCCAGCTCCTCACGGAGCCGGGCGAGCGCCCGGTGCAGCGTGCTCTTGACCGTTCCGGCCGACATGCCCAGGGCCGCGGCCGTCTCCTCCGTCGACATCTGCTCCCAGTGTCGCAGGACAACGACGCTTCGTTGCTTGGGAGCCAGAACCTTCATGATGTCCATCAGAAGGGCGCGGTCCGCGTGCTGCTCGGTGGAGTCGTCGACCGAGGCGTCCGGCAGCTGCTCGGTGGGGACCTCCTCCAGCTTCCGGGCCCGCCACCACTCGGTGCGCGTGTTGATCATCACCCGGCGCAGGTAGGCGTCCGCGAGGCGCTTGTCCGCGATGCCCTCCCAGCGGCCGTAGGTGCGCACGAGCGCCGTCTGGAGCAGGTCCTGCGCGTCCACGGGGTCCGGGACCAGCCGACGGGCGCTGCGCAGCAGCGCGTCCTGCCGCGTGCGGACATACTCCTCGAACTCGAGCACCTCGCCCTGCGCCATGTCGAACCGCCTCCCGATCCCCGTTAACCGGCCGGCTTGATCGCCGTCGGTCTGTTCCGTAACAGCCCGCTTCTGCCGGGCACGCAAATGAAGCTACGGAGGTGTTGTCACGGCGCTGTCCGAAGCAGCGCTCGGCTAGCAATCGGCTGTCCGTCGGTTGTGTAACGAACGTAGGAACGGGGTAAACAGGCGCACCGAATCGCTCGGTTATAGGGCGATTTGGCAGGTCAGTGGGGTGTGATGCGGCGTGACGTTACGAGCGGTTACGTCAACGGCAGCCGATACAAACCACCGGACAGCGGCTCCACGAGACCGTCCGCGACGAGCCCGTCGAGCGCCCGGGCGCGCTGCACCGGCTCGTGCCACACCCGGTCGAGAGCCGACTGCGGCACCGGTGCGTGGGCCTCACGCAGTACGGCGAGCAGCTTGCCGCGCACCTGCCGGTCCGTCCCCGCGTACGTCTGCCCGCGCCGCGGCGGCCCGTCGTGCTCGGGCTTGCCCGCGAGCCGCCAGGCGCACTGGGCGGCGATGGGGCAGCGGTGGCAGGTCTCGTTCTTGGCGGTGCAGACGAGTGCGCCGAGCTCCATGGAGGCGGCCGCCCACCGCGCGGCGGTCCGCTCGTCCTCGGGCAACAGCGCGCGGGCGAGCTTGCGTTCGGCGGCGGTGGTCGCGTTCGGCGGGTACTGGACGCCGGTGACGGCGCGCGCGAAGACCCGGCGGACGTTGGTGTCGAGCACGGCGTGCCGCTGCCCGTAAGCGAAGGAGGCGACGGCCGCGGCCGTGTACTCGCCGATGCCGGGCAGCGCGAGGAGCTGGGCGTGGTCGGTCGGTACGTCCCCGCCGTGCCGTTCCGTTATGGCCACGGCGGCGCCGTGCAGTCGCAGAGCGCGGCGCGGGTAGCCGAGCCGGCCCCAGGCGCGGACCGCCTCGCCGGGCGCCTCCCGGGCCAGGTCGGCGGGGCGCGGCCAGCGGGCCAGCCACTGCTCGTAGACGGGCAGCACGCGGCTGACGGGCGTCTGCTGCAGCATGAACTCGCTGACCATCACACCCCAGGGGCCGGCTTCCGGGAGCCGCCACGGCAGGTCGCGGGCATGCTCGTCGAACCAGTCGATGACAGGGGCGTGGAGGTCCTCGCCGAGAGGGGAGCCGGCGGGGGCGTGGGCCGGGCCGTCGGCGGGGCTGCTGTGCGGGGGCTTCGTGGGCGCAGTCATGGCGTTTCCGATCCTGCCATGGCCCCGGGCGGTTGGGCCGCCGTCCCGCGCGCGGTGCGTCGTGCGGACCGGAATGATGATCCGGAAAAGTTGACGAACCGGCGGCGGGTGGGGCCAGCGAACCGCCCGATCTCTCGTACAGTTTGCGCCGTGGGATCTCTGCGTAATCCTGTCGGGCCGCTCCCCTCCTCCATCTACTGGCGACGGAGGGTCGTACTCGTGTCTGTGGTGGCCTTGTTGGCGCTGCTGATCACGTGGATCGTCCTGTCGGGCGGTGGCGGCGGCAAGAAGGACGACGGGGCGAACGGCAACACCCCCGCCCCCACGATCACTGCGGGGCCGTCGAGTTCGGGTCCTGCGATCAGCCAAGCGCCGGGCGGGCGTGACGAGTCGAGCGGCGGTGGCTCCAGCGGGTCGGATTCCGGGGGCAGTTCGGGGTCCGGTTCGGGTTCCGGCTCGGACTCCGGGTCCGGGGGCTCCGACGGGGCGGCCGGCGGCGGTACGGCCGGTGTCGGCTCTGGCATCGGGGTCGGCCGGGGCGACACGATTCCCGCGAGTTCCTCCATCCCCAACTGCACCACCAGCGCAGTGACGTTGACGGTGCGGAGCCTCCACAACACGTACTCGCCCGGGCAGACGCCGACTCTGCTGCTGACCGCGACGAACACCTCGGGCCTCGACTGCAAGATCGACCTCGGGCCGAAGAGCGCGGTGTTGACGATCACCGAGGCGGGCAGCGACGACAACTACTGGTCCTCCGCGGACTGCCCCCAGGGCTCCGGCAGTCTGGTGTTCCGGGTGCCCAACCGCAGCAGCATCACCTACACGGTGAAGTGGGACCGCAAGCCGAGCGCTCCCCAGTGCGCGACGCCTCCGGCGGGGTCGGCCGGGGCCGGTACGTATCTGGTGGAGGCGGCGGCGCCCGGGTTCGCGAAGTCGCAGATCTCGTTCATGCTCAAGGACGACTAGTCGCTCCGCCGGGGTGCGCCGCGATGGGCCGTCTTTCGGCTGCGGCGTCGTTGTGGCTGGTCGCGCCCGCGCGGCGGAGCCGCATGTTGATACAGCCCCGCGCCCCTTTGGGCGCGGGCTTCGTGCGATCTGCTCAGACGTACCGCTCCAGGATCGACGACTCCGCCAGCCTGGACAGGCCCTCTCGTACGCTCCGGGCCCGGGCCTCGCCGACGCCGTCGACCGTCTGCAGGTCGTCGACGCTTGCGGCGAGCAGCTTCTGCAGGCCGCCGAAGTGCTCCACGAGACGGTCGATGATGGCGCCGGGCAGGCGTGGCACCTTGGCAAGCAGGCGGAAGCCCCGGGGTGAGACCGCCGAGTCGAGTGCCTCGGGAGAGCCCGCGTAGCCCAGCGCCCTTGCCACCGTGGGCAGTTCGAGGAGCTCGGCGTGGGTGAGGGCGTCCAGCTCGTACAGGGCCTCGTCGACCGTGCGGGAGCGCTTGGCCGTGGGCTCGGGGACGTAGTCCCGGACGACGAGTTCGCGCTCGGGCTCCACGCCCGCGATCAACTCGTCGAGCTGGAGGGCGAGGAGGCGCCCGTCGGTGCCCAGTTCGACCACGTATTCGGCGATTTCGGTGGCGATGCGGCGCACCAGCTCCAGGCGCTGGGCCACCGCCGACACATCGCGGACCGTCACCAGGTCCTCGATCTCCAGTGCCGACAGTGTGCCCGCGACCTCGTCCAGACGGAGCTTGTAGCGCTCCAGGGTCGCGAGGGCCTGGTTGGCGCGGGACAGGATCGCCGCGGAGTCCTCCAGGACGCGGCGCTGACCGTCGACGTACAGGGCGATCAGGCGCATCGACTGGGAGACGGAGACGACCGGGAAGCCGACCTGCTTGGAGATCCGGTCCGCGGTGCGGTGCCGGGTGCCCGTCTCCTCGGTCGGGATCGTGGCGTCGGGCACGAACTGCACGCCCGCCCGGAGGATCTTCGACAGGTCCGAGGACACCACGATGCCGCCGTCGAGCTTGCACAGCTCGCGCAGGCGCGTGGCCGTGAACTCGACGTCCAGGACGAAACCGCCCGTGCACATCGTTTCGACGGTCCTGTCGGAGCCGAGGACGATGAGTCCGCCGGTGTTGCCGCGGAGTACCCGCTCGAGCCCGTCGCGCAGGGCCGTGCCGGGAGCCACGGCGCTCAGTGAGGCGCGCATCAGGCCATCGGCACCGGAACTCCCGCCGGACTTTCCGGGAGCTGCCGCCCGGTCGTTGGCTGCCACTGCACTCCTCCGGTCGCAGGTTCTGGGGCGCCCCCGTGTCGCACATTCTGTTCGTACGGACGGGCGAGACCTGGGCAAAGTCTACCGGCGGTCCTCCTGGTCCCGTGGGGCCTCTCGGCGACGGGAGCGTGGAAGGACTCTTAGAGCATCCCCTATGTCGGCGACTTCCAGGACCTTCATACCCGGAGGGATCTTGCCGGGGTCGCCCGGAACGAGCGCGTGGGTGAAGCCCAGGCGGTGCGCTTCGGAGAGTCGCCGCTGGACGCCCGTGACCCGTCTGACCTCGCCCGCGAGGCCGACCTCGCCGATCGCGACCAGGTTCTTGGGCAGCGGGGTGTCGCTGGCGGCCGAGGCCAGCGCGAGGGCGACGGCGAGGTCGGCGGCGGGCTCGGAGAGCTTCACCCCGCCGACCGTCGCGGAGTAGATGTCCCGCTTGCCGAGCGCGCTGATCCGGCCGCGCTGCTCCAGGACGGCGAGCATCATCGAGACGCGGGAGGTCTCCAGCCCCGAGGTCGTGCGGCGCGGGGAGGGGATCTGCGAGTCGACCGTGAGCGCCTGGACCTCGGCGACCAGCGGGCGGCGGCCCTCCAGGGTGACCGTCAGACAGGTGCCGGGGACCGGTTCGTCACGTCTGGTCAGGAAAAGTCCGCTCGGGTCGGCGAGGCCCGTGATGCCCTCGTCGTGCAGTTCGAAGCAGCCGACCTCGTCGGTGGCGCCGTAGCGGTTCTTGACGCCGCGGACCAGCCGCAGGCGCGCGTGCCGGTCGCCCTCGAAGCTCAGGACGACGTCCACGAGGTGTTCCAGGAGCCGGGGCCCGGCGATGGCCCCGTCCTTGGTGACATGGCCCACAAGGAGGGTGGACATCCCGCGCTCCTTGGAGGCGCGGATGAGCGCGCCGGCCACCTCGCGCACCTGCGCCATGCCGCCGGGGGCGCCGTCGATCTCCGGGGAGGCCACGGTCTGCACGGAGTCGAGGATGAGGAGCGACGGCTTGACCGCGTCCAAGTGGCCGAGCACGGCGGCCAGATCGGTCTCGGCGGCGAGGTAGAGGTGATCGTGGATGGCCTTGATGCGGTCGGCGCGCAGCCGCACCTGGCTCGCCGACTCCTCACCCGTGACATACAGCGTGCGGTGCTCGTCGCTCGCCGACTTCGCCGCCACGTCCAGCAGCAGCGTCGACTTGCCCACGCCGGGCTCGCCCGCCAGCAGCACCACCGCACCGGGCACGAGCCCGCCGCCGAGCACCCGGTCCAGTTCGGGCACACCGGTCGAGCGGGCGGCGGCCTGGCGCCCGTCGACCTGGCCGATGGGCACCGCGGAGGTGGTGACGCGCCCCGGCGTCGTCGTACGGACCGCGGGCGCGCCGTACTCCTCGATCGTCCCCCAGGCCTGGCACTCGGGGCAGCGACCGAGCCACTTGGCCGTCTGCCAGCCGCACTCCGTGCAGCGGTAGGACGGGCGGTCCTTGGTGGACTTGGTACGGGCAGCCATGCCGAGAACCGTAACCGAGCCCACTGACAACTCCGGCCGGCCCGGGCACGGACGCTCGCCGGGCACCGTCCGAGCACATGATCCGACACTCCGCGAACCGGCCACCGCCGTCGGTAACCAGCCACGGAACAAGCGGTTCCTGTACCCGATTGAGGGATCGTTTCACCCGTATGGATTAAAAGTGCTCAAGGGGGAAGAAGGGGCCATCCCGAGCCGCCTACGGTCCACGGATGAGCAGCAGCCCGGAGACCTCGCCCCGCATCACCGGCGCAGACCAGGCGCGCCGGGAGGCACGTGACCGTGCCGCTGCGCGCACGCTCGCGCAGCGGCCCCCCGGGCGTTACGAGCCGTATCTGGACGGGCTGTTCACCTACTGCCTGTCGGTGCTGTGCGACCACGACACGGCGACCGCGGCCCTGGGTGAGGCCCTCGCGCTCGCCGAGAAGCGCCGCGGCCCCCAGGCGCCGGGGGACCGCCGCGCCTGGCTGTACGCGCTGGCCCGCTGGGCCTGTCTGCGCAAGCTGACGGAGGCCAAGCAGAAACGTCAGAGCACGCACGCGGCAGGCCGGCACAGTGCCGGGAAGCAGCGGGTGATGGAGCCCCCCGTCGCCGAGGAGACCCAGGAGGAGCGCCGCCGCGAACTCGCCCTGCTGGCCTGGCCGGAGGCCGCCGGCACCAGCCCGGAGCAGCGCGAGGCGCTCGAACTCGCCGTACGCCACCACCTCGCCGCCCACGAGGTCGCCGCCGTACTGGGCCTCGGCCCTGCCACCGCCCGCGAACTGCTGGCCTCCGCCGCCTGCGAGGTGGAGCGCACGCGCGCGGCCCTCGCCGTCGTCGAGACCGGTGGCTGTCCGAACGTCGCCCGGCTCACCGGCGACAACCAACTGGTGCTCAGCTCGGCCCTGCGCAAGGAGCTCGTCCGGCACGTCGACGACTGCCCGCGATGTCGGCGCAGCGCCGAGCGCGCCATTCCCGGGCGCTGGCCCGGCGCGATGATCACACCCGCCGAACTGCCCGTCCTGGAGGCTCCCCGCGCGGCCCTGCACATGGCGGTCACGCATCAGCCACGCGCGCGTGGCGGCGCCGTTCCCCGGTTCGACCGGCGCGGCTTCCCGATGGACCCCAAGGACCGCGCCGCCCGCCGCGACCGCCTACGCGCGCGTGCCGTCACGACGACGGTCGTCGCCACCGTGGTGGCGGCCCCCGTGTTCGCCCTGTGGGCCGCGTACCGGGGCTCACCGGCCGAGGGCACGGACGGCCGCTCCGCCACCGCCAGCGAGGCGCACGGCCCGCTCAGCCTCGGCGGCGAGGCGTCCGGCGGCGGCTACGAGAACGCCGGCAACGCCAGCCTGCGGCCCGGCGGCCCCTTCGGGAGAGGCCACCGGCGGCCCGACATCTCCGTGGAGGTCATCAGCGTCACCGGCATCAGCGGGAAGGGCGCAGGACACCTCCAGGTGTCGGCCGGCCACGACAGCGACACCACGCTCGTCACCCTCACCGCGACCGGGCCCGCGCCCGTGCACTGGTCCGCGTCGACGGGAGCCGCCTGGCTCTACCTCAGCCGGTCCTCGGGAACGCTCGCGCCCGGCGAATCGTTGACGATCAAGGTGCACGTCGACCATCTGCGCGAGCCGTCCGGCCCATGGAGCGCACGGGTGGCCGTCTCGCCGTCCGGGGCCGTCGTCTCCATCGAGGGCTTCGGCGCCGCGCCCGGCCCGACCGCCCCGGGGCCGAGCAGCCCCGGCACCCCGCCGCCCTCGTCCGCCCCGGAACCGACCCCGACGCCCTCGGACCCCACGCCGAGTGCCCCGCCCTCGTCCCCCGAGCCCACCCCCACCGACTCCGCCCCGTCCGACCCGACGGGCTCGACACCACCGCCCGCCGACAGCGGGAGCCCGAGCCCCACGTCGTCGTGAGCGCAGCCCGCGTCAGTCGACCGGGTCCGCCGGATGCGGCGCCAGCAGGGGCAGCTGCGCGGCCAGGCGCTGCTCGCACAGCTCCACGAGGCGGTCGTAGCCGGCCTTGCCCATCAGCTCGGTCAGCTCCGCCCGGTAGGACACGTACACCGGGTCGCCCGCGCCGTGCGCCGAGGTCGCCGACGTGCACCACCAGTGCAGATCATGGCCGCCCGGGCCCCAGCCACGGCGGTCGTACTCGCCGATCGACACCTGCAGCACCCGGGTGTCGTCGGGCCGGTCGATCCAGTCGTACGTCCGCCGCACCGGCAGCTGCCAGCACACGTCCGGCTTGGTCTCCAGCGGCTCGCGGCCCTCCTTCAGGGCCAGGATGTGCAGCGAGCAGCCCGCGCCGCCCGCGAACCCGGGCCGGTTCTGGAAGATGCAGGAGCCCTGGAAGGGACGGGTCTGGCGGTCGCCGTCCTCGTCCTCGGACACCCAGCCGTGCGCCCTGCCCTCGTCGTGGTGCTGCCAGATCTCGGGCGTGAGCCTCGCCACATGCCCGGCGACGCGCTGCTCGTCGTCCTCGTCGGAGAAGTGGGCGCCCAGCGTGCAGCACCCGTCGTCCGCACGGCCCGCCTGGATGCCCTGGCAGCCGCTGCCGAAGATGCAGTTCCAGCGAGAGGTGAGCCATGTCAGATCGCACCGGAAGACCTGCTCGTCGTCCGCCGGATCCGGGAACTCCACCCACGCGCGCGCGAAGTCGAGTCCCTTCTCGTCCGCTTCCCTGGCCTTCTTCGACAGCTTGGCCGACTGCGCCGGCTTCACCTGCGAAGACCCCTTGGCGGACTTGGCGGCCTTGTCGTCCTTCGCCCTTTTCGTCTTTGGCACAGGACCAGCGTACGGCTCTCGCGGTGCCATCCCATACGGAGCACCGCCCAGGTGGCAGTAGCGTTCCGTACATGAGACTCGGTGTCCTCGACGTGGGATCGAACACGGTGCATCTGCTGGTGGTGGATGCGCACCCGGGCGCGCGCCCGCTGCCCGCGCACTCGCACAAGGCGGAACTGCGCCTTGCCCAACTGCTCGACGAGAGCGGAGCGATCGGCCCTGACGGGGTCGACAAACTGATCGCCGTTGTCCACGAGTGCCTACAGGCCGCCGAGGACAAGGGCGTCGAGGACGTGCTCCCCTTCGCGACCTCCGCCGTGCGCGAGGCCAGCAACGCCGATGACGTCCTCGCGCGCGTGCAGGCCGAGACCGGCGTCGAACTGCAGGTCCTGACCGGCGCGGAGGAGGCCCGGCTCACCTTCCTCGCCGCCCGCCGCTGGTTCGGCTGGTCCGCGGGCAAGCTGCTCGTCCTCGACATCGGCGGTGGCTCCCTGGAGATCGCCTACGGCATCGACGAGGAGCCCGACGCCGCTGTCTCCCTCCCGCTGGGCGCCGGCCGCCTCACCGCCGGCTGGCTCCCCGGCGACCCGCCGGACCCGGAGTCGATAAGGGCCCTGCGCCGCCATGTGAGGGCCCAGATCGCCCGCACGGTGGGCGAATTCAGCCGCTTCGGCGCCCCCGATCACGTCGTGGCGACGTCGAAGACCTTCAAGCAGCTCGCTCGTATCGCGGGCGCGGCCCGCTCCACGGAGGGCCTCTACGTCCAGCGCGACCTCAAGCGCGAGTCCCTGGAGGCCTGGGTCCCCCAGCTGGCAGGCATGTCGGCGGCCCAGCGCGCAGAACTCCCGGGCGTGAGCGAGGGCCGAGCGGGCCAGCTGCTGGCGGGCGCCTTGGTGGCAGAGGGTGCGATGGACCTGTTCGGGGTGGAGAGCCTGGAGATCTGTCCCTGGGCCCTGAGGGAGGGCGTGATCCTCCGCAAACTGGACCACATGGGCTCGGCGTAAGCGCCCCATAGGGGCGCGGGGAACTGCGCGACAAGACACAACGAAAGCCGCACCCGCCCGTGGCGAACCCCACAACGGCGAATAGGCGCACCGCAGACGACCCACCGCACCCCGTAACCTGTCGGCATGGCGGAGCCAGTCTGCATCCCGGATGCGAAGGTCGCGCTGTCCACGGCCTCCGTGTACCCGGAGTCCACGGCGACGGCCTTCGAGATCGCCGCGCGCCTCGGGTACGACGGCGTCGAGGTCATGGTGTGGACCGACCCGGTCAGTCAGGACATCGAGGCGCTGCGCAGACTCAGCGACTACCACCGCATCCCGATCCTCGCCGTGCACGCCCCCTGTCTGCTCATCACGCAGCGGGTGTGGTCCACCGACCCGTGGACCAAGCTCCAGCGCGCCCAGGCGGCCGCCGAGAAGCTGGGGGCGACCACGGTCGTCGTCCACCCCCCGTTCCGCTGGCAGCGCCAATACGCCCGTGACTTCGTCACCGGAATCTGGCGCATGGCGAACGAGACGGACGTGCGGTTCGCCGTCGAGAACATGTACCCCTGGCGCTACCGCGACCGCGAGATGCTCGCGTACGCCCCCGACTGGGACGTGACGAAGGAGGACTACCGCCACTTCACGATCGACCTCAGTCACAGCGCCACGGCCCGCTCCGACGCGATGCACATGGTCGACCGCATGGGAGACCGCCTCGGCCATGTCCACCTCGCCGACGGCAGGGGATCGGCGAAGGACGAGCACCTCGTCCCCGGCCGCGGCAACCAGCCCTGCGCCGAACTGCTGGAACGTCTCGCCCTGACCGGCTTCGACGGCCATGTCGTCATCGAGGTCAACACCCGTCGCGCCATGTCCGGCGCCGAACGCGAGGCCGATCTGGCGGAGGCGCTGGCCTTCACCCGCCTCCATCTCGCCTCCGCGGTGAGGGTGCCCAGACCGTGACCGAGGCCCCCGACCCGACCGCTCGGCGCCGCGGCCGCCGTCCCCGCACGGAGTCCGCCGACACCCGGGACCGCATCCTGACCGTGGCCCGTGAGGAGTTCTCCGAGCGCGGGTACGAGAAGACGTCCGTACGGGGCATCGCGAAGGCGGCCGGCGTGGACTCGGCGCTGGTGCACCACTACTTCGGCACCAAGGAGCAGGTCTTCGAGGCCGCGATCGAGGTCGCCTTCGCACCCGCGCTGAACGCGCCGGAGGCGCTCGCCGAAGGTCCGATGGACGGCGTCGGCGAGCGGCTCACCCGCTTCATCTTCGGCATCTGGGAGAACCCCACGACCCGTACGCCCCTGCTGGCGATCGTGCGCTCCGCCGTCAACAACGAGGCCGCGGCCGCCGTCTTCCGCCGTCTGATCGCCTCGCAGCTGCTGCGCCGCATCGCCGCCCAGTTGGACCGGCCGGACGCGGAACTGCGTGCCGAGCTGGCGGCCGCGCAGCTGGTGGGGTGCGCGATGCTGCGCTACGTGATCAAGGTGGAGCCGCTGGCGTCGGCGGACGTCGAGCAGATCATCGCGCGGGTGGCGCCGGTGGTGCAGGGGCACCTGGCCCGGCCCTGACGCCCCCGCGAGGACCTCCTGCCCTCTGAACGAGACGTGCATCCCGCATTCCGGACACAGTGTCCATCCCTTGGAGCAACGGGCGTACGCTCGACTCAGTCAGAACTCTCCGAAGGAGCGAGCGACGATGCCCGAGCTGAGGTCCCGCACAGTCACCCACGGCCGCAACATGGCGGGCGCCCGCGCCCTTATGCGCGCCTCCGGTGTACCCGGCGCGGACATCGGCCGCAAGCCGATCATCGCGGTCGCCAACTCCTTCACGGAGTTCGTGCCGGGCCACACCCATCTGCAGCCGGTCGGCCGGATCGTCTCCGAGGCGATCACCGAGGCGGGCGGCATCCCGCGCGAGTTCAACACGATCGCCGTGGACGACGGCATCGCGATGGGGCATGGGGGAATGCTCTACTCGCTCCCGTCCCGCGACCTGATCGCGGACTCGGTGGAGTACATGGTCGAGGCGCACTGCGCCGACGCCCTGATCTGCATCTCCAACTGCGACAAGATCACCCCGGGCATGCTGAACGCGGCCCTGCGCCTGAACATCCCGACGGTCTTCGTCTCCGGCGGCCCGATGGAGTCCGGCCGCGCCACGCTCGTCGACGGCACGGTCCGCACGCTCGACCTCGTGGACGCGATCTCCGACGCCGTGAACGACAAGATCTCGGACGAGGACATCCTCCGTATCGAGGAGAACGCCTGTCCGACCTGCGGCTCCTGCTCCGGCATGTTCACCGCCAACTCGATGAACTGCCTGACCGAGGCCATCGGCCTCTCCCTGCCCGGCAACGGCTCGGTCCTGGCCACCCACACGGCCCGCAAGCAGCTGTACGTCGACGCGGCCCGCACGGTGATGGACATCACCCGCCGCTACTACGAGCAGGACGACGAGACCGTCCTGCCGCGCTCGATCGCGTCCTTCTCCGCCTTCGAGAACGCGATGGCACTCGACATCGCGATGGGCGGCTCGACCAACACGATCCTGCACCTGCTGGCCGCGGCCCAGGAGGCGGGCGTCCCGTTCGGCCTGGAGGAGATCAACGAGGTCTCGCGCCGCGTGCCGTGCCTCGCGAAGGTCGCTCCGAACGTCGCGAAGAACCGCACGTACTACATGGAGGACGTGCACCGGGCCGGCGGCATCCCGGCCCTGCTGGGTGAGCTGCACCGCGCCGGTCTCCTCAACGAGGACGTGCACGCGGTGCACAGCCCGTCCCTGTCGGACTGGCTGAAGACATGGGACGTGCGAGGCGGCTCCCCGTCCCCCGAGGCCGTGGAACTGTGGCACGCGGCCCCCGGCTGCGTCCGCTCCGCCGAGGCCTTCTCCCAGTCCGAGCGCTGGGCGGCGCTGGACGAGGACGCGGCCGAAGGCTGCATCCGCTCCGCCGAGCACGCGTACTCCAAGGACGGCGGCCTCGCGGTCCTCAAGGGCAACCTCGCCGTCGACGGCTGCGTGGTCAAGACGGCCGGCGTCGACGAGTCGATCTGGACCTTCGAGGGCCCCGCGGTCGTCTGCGAGTCGCAGGAGGAGGCCGTCGAGAAGATCCTCAACAAGCAGGTGACCGACGGCGATGTCGTCGTCATCCGCTACGAGGGCCCCAAGGGCGGCCCGGGCATGCAGGAGATGCTCTACCCGACGTCCTTCCTCAAGGGCCGCGGCCTCGGCAAGACCTGCGCCCTGATCACGGACGGCCGCTTCTCCGGCGGCACCTCGGGCCTGTCGATCGGCCATGCCTCCCCGGAGGCCGCCTCCGGCGGCACGATCGCGCTCGTCGAGGACGGCGACCGCATCCGCATCGACATCCCGAACCGCACCATCGAGCTCCTCGTCGACGACGCCGAGCTCGCCCGTCGCGAGCAGGCCCTGGGCGGCGTCTACGCGCCCAAGAGCCGCGAGCGGAAGGTGTCGGCGGCGCTGCGGGCCTACGCGGCGATGGCGACCAGCGCGGACAAGGGCGCGGTGCGGGACGTTTCGAAGCTGGGCTGAGGCCGAAGCAGGGCTGAAGTTTTGCGGGGCCGCCTTTCGGGCGGCCCCGCTTTTTTGTGGGCTGCTACCAGGCGGACGGCTTGCGAGCGTCCACGGCGAAGACGGTCCCGTCGGGAGCGGCGGCGTAGACACGGCCGTCGGCGAGGACGGGTTCGGGCACCGTGCCGACGACCTGGCCCGGGTTCGCACCCGGTCGAGCCGGGGTCTGCCCGACGAGCCGCCCGCCTGCGGCGTCGACTGCGAGCAGTCGCCCGTCGGCGGTCGTGAGGTACACATGATTGCCGTCGGCGACCGGTACCGAGCCTCGGCTCACCGACGTCTCCAGGTGCCAGAGCCGCTTACGTGCCCGCATGTCGACGGCGTCCAGCGCACCGTCGGCGGCCAGGACATAGACGACGTTCCCGCGCACGGTCGCCCGGGCGTCGGGGCGGGCGACGGGGAGCGCCACGCGTCGCGACGACTTGGACGCCGGGGTGTATCGGACGACGGCGTCCGTGTCGCCGTAGACCTTGTTGGTGGAGAGGAAGAAGACGGAGCCGTCGTCGGCGCCGACGGGCTCCAGGTTTCCGCTCAGGCGTGTGGCCCAGCGCACGGTGCCGGTGGCCGGGTCGACGGCGGTGACGCGTGTGCTCGACGCCTCGGCGGAGGGGCTCCATGCATACGCCGGTCCGTCACTGGTGAACGAGGCGAAAACCGGCAGGCTCTGGCCCGGTATCCGCCGGTGCCACTTCGTGTCGCCCGTCGCGGCGTCCACGCCGGAGACCGTGCCGTCGGGGCGGGTGAGCAGGAGCATCCCGCCGACAGGCTGGATCGCAGTGTGTGTCGTCTTCCGCTGCCAACTCGCGCTGCCCGAGGCGGGATCGAGCGCTTCGAGCTGTGGACCCTGGTCCAGTTGAGGCTGCACGAGACCACCTGCGAGGACCGGTGGCTTGCTCCTGTGCGTCGCAGCGACGGAGTGTCGCCACAGCAGGCTGCCGTCGGACGGATCGAGAGCGAAGACAAGCCCTGATCGGGCACAGATCAACTCCCCTGCCCCGGAGGAACACTGGGGCGTGCCCCCGCCCGAGGAAACGGGCTTCGCCTCCCAGCCGTCGACTGCGGCTGACGCTCGCGGCGCAGTCCCGCCCTTCGCGTGGTGACGGCCCGTGTCGAGGAAGGGGATCGAGGCGAGCGCGCCGACCGCGAGGAGGCCGACGCCGACCGCGGCCAGGACGCCCAGCCTGCGGGAGCGTCCCGCAGGCCGTCGTTCCGGAGCCTCGGGCTCGGGTCCGGGCACGTCGGCGGTGCGTTGTGCGGGTATGAACGCCTGGGTGTCGTACGAGGCTGCCACCGACCGCAGTTCGCGCATCAGCTCGTCGGGCGTCGGCCGGTCCTCGGGCTCCTTGGCCAGGCAGCGCAACACCAGCGGCGCGAGGTTCTCCGGTACTCCGGTCAGGTCCGGCTCGTCGTGCACGACCTGGTAGGCGACGACGTACGGGCTGTCGGAGTCGAACGGGCCCCGTCCTGTCGCCGCGTGCACCAGCACGGACCCGAGCGCGAAGATGTCGGCGGCGGGTCCGACCTCCCGGGGACGGCGGAACTGCTCGGGCGCCATGAAGGGCGGCGTACCGATCAACTTGCCGGTCTCGGTGCGCAGTTCACTGTCCTTTGGCCGAGAAATACCGAAGTCGATGACCTTCGGTCCGTCCTCGGCGAGCAGCACATTGCTCGGCTTCAGATCCCGGTGCACGACCCCGACCCGGTGAATGTCGCGCAGTGCCTCGGCCAGTCCGGCCATCAGGCGGCGCAGCTGAGCCGGGGGCATGGGGCCATTCCGCTTCACATGATCGGAGAGGGTCGGCCCAGGAATGAACAGCGTGGCCATCCAAGGCCGTTCCGCCTCCGGATCGGCGTCGACAACGGACGCGGTGAAGGCACCACTCACCCTGCGGGCAGCGGCCACCTCTTGCCGGAACCGTCCCCTGAACTCGGGATCCTTGGCGAATTCCGCGTGTACGACCTTCACCGCAAGCTTCATCCCCGAGGTGCTGCGGGCCAGGTGCACCACACCCATTCCACCTGATCCGAGGCATGACTCCAGACGGTAGTGACCGGCGTACTCGGGAAGTTCCGCTTCCGCGCCCGCTCCGGTGTTGCGCTCAGGCGCCATGGGACCACCCCCGTACTGTTCGTCCGCGCGCGCGACGCACGGAGCCTAATCGATGACTCGTACGAGGCAGAGGCGGCGTGCTAGCTTCCGCGTGCAAGATGCGCACATGCGTTTCATGGCGTGTTTTAGGGGAATCAATGGGGCCCCATGGCAGTCATGGGGACCAACGGGGGAGGCTTTTCATGTCTGTTGACCGTGCAGAAGAGACAGCGAGCGCCGAGGGGACCGAGGCCCTGACGGCCACCGCGACGGTCCGCTACTACTCGGTCGCGCCGGGCGTGCGACTCAACGTCCGCAGCGGCCCCGGCACGAGCTACGGCATCGTGCGCGTCCTGCCCGAGGGCGCGAAGGTGCCGATCTACTGCCAGACCCCCGGCACGTCGGTGACGGGCCCGTACGGCACGAGCAACGTCTGGGACAACATCAGCAACGGCCAGTACGTCTCGGATGCGTACGTACTCACCGGCAGCGACGGCTATGTCGCCGACCGGTGCGCCTGATCCAGCAAACCACCGTGCGCTGTTACGACGTTGCGCCGGGCCTCCGGCTCAACGTCCGCAGCGGCCCGGGCACCCAGTACAGCATCGTCCGTATTCTGCCCGAGGGCGCGAAGGTGCCGATCTACTGCCAGACCCCGGGCACGACGGTCTCCGGCTACTACGGCGCGTCGAACATCTGGGACAACATCGACGACGGCCAGTTCGTCTCAGCACGAACGTGCACACCGGCAGCGACGGCTGCACAGCCTCCCGCTGCGTCTGATCCCCGAAGGGAGCCCGCGCCCACCCCGGAGCCATAATCGTCCCGTGAGCGACGAAAACGGCACCCAGGACACCGCGGGCTCCCCGACCGGCCCCCGCCCAGACGCCCTCCGCTTCTTCGGCACCACCTGGGTGAACCACGACAACGGGTACGGCCTCCGCCGGATCGGAGCAGCCGTCGGCTCCCTCACCGCCGCAGTCGCCGCCTGCCTGGTCCTGCGCCTCGCCTACCAGGGCCTCCAACTCGCCGCCACCGGCGCCTTCGTGAACATCCTCATCGTCGCCATGTTCGCGATCTGCAGCGCCCTTGCCTTCCGCAACACCTGGGACTCCTTCACCCGTCGCCCCGACCCCGCCCGCCAGGCCTCCCTCCGCGGCCTGCTGGCCATCGGCTTCGTCGGCTCCCTCCTCGCGTACTTCTTCCGCTCCCTCACCGAGGCTCCGGGCGAGAACCTCCACCGTGAGGAGTACGAGGCGGCCCTCAGGCAGCACGAGAAGCTCAGCACGCGCCGCACCGGCAACCCGTCGAAGAAGCGCCGCCGCTCCTGAGACCTGCTTCCGGATCAGCCCCGCTGCCGGTTCAGAACCAACGCCTTCTCACCAAAAACTCGCTGCCCCCTGCACCCACCCCGGGCCACCATGGCCTCATGACCGCCTCCTCGCAGCCCACCCGCGCGCACTCCTTCAACGCCGCCGCAGCCCAGTACGCGGCCAACCGCCCCTCCTACCCACCGGCCCTCTTCGACGCCATCGAGGACCTGGCCGGCCGCCCCCTCCAGGGCGCCCGGGTCGCGGACATCGGCGCCGGCACGGGCATCGCGACCGCGCTGCTGGCCGCCCGCGGCGCGGACGTCGTCGCCGTGGAGCCCGGCGAGGGCATGGCGGTCGAGTTCCGCCGCGCCCACCCCGGCCTCCCGATCGTCCGGGGCAACGGCAACGAGCTGCCGCTCGCCACCGCCTCCGCCGACCTCCTCACCTACGCCCAGGCCTGGCACTGGACCGAGCCCGCCCGCTCGGTCCCGGAGGCCCTGCGTGTGCTGCGGCCGGGCGGAGCGCTGGCCCTGTGGTGGAACACCACCGACCTCGACGTCCCATGGCTGGCTGCCCAAGCCGGCCGCCTGGAGCGGCACTTCGGCATCAGGCGCGAGGTCGACAGGACCGGCAACGGAGCCCCCACCGCTCTCGCCGACCCGACTGGCGCCCTCGACTTCACCCGCCGTCACGTCCGCTGGAGCCGCCCGGTCACCGTCGACACGCACCTCGCCAACATCGGCAGCCACTCGATGTTCCTCGTCCAGACCGAGGAACGCCGGGCGGCCATCCTCGGCGAGGAGCGCGACCACCTGCTCGCCGCCTTCCCGGACGGGATCGTCGAGGAGACCTACGTCGTCGACCTGCTCGTGGCCACCAACTCATGACCCCGCGCGGCGGCCCACCCCTCCAGGGCCGCCGCACACGCATGGTCCACATGCCGCAGCCCACCCAACTCCAGCCGCACCTCCCGATCGGGCGGCAGTGCCTCCAACGCGTCCAGCAGCTTCGGCAGCCGCAGGAACGTCGCATGCCCCAGCACTCGTACGACGATCCCCGCCTCGCCCCGGTCCTCGGTCTCCACATGCACATGGCTGATGTCCCATGCCGTCTTCGCCACGGCCAGCGTCAGCCCCACCAACACCCCCTCCAACAGGTTCCCCAGCACGATCGCCCCAGCAGTCACCGCCAGCACCACCACCTCCCCGCGGTGCTCGCGCCACAGCACCCGCGCCTCCCGCACCGGCACGAGCCTGCACCCGGCGTGCACCAGCAGCGCGGCCAGCGCCGCCACCGGAATCAGCCCGAGCACGCCGGGCAGGACGACCGTGAACAGCAGCAGCCACGCCCCGTGCAGCACCCGCGAGGCCTTGGTCCGCGCCCCGGCCTGCACATTCGCCGCACTCCGCACGATCACCGCCGTCATGGGCAGGGCCCCCAGCACCCCGCACACCGCGTTCCCCGCGCCCTGAGCCATCAGTTCACGATCGAAGTCCGTCCGCGGCCCCCGGTGCATCCGGTCCACCGCCGCCGCGCTGAACAACGACTCCGCCGACGCGATCAACGCGAACGCCAAAACAGTCCCGATCACCCCCACTTCCGTAAGCCGTCCGAAGTCCGCCGCCTCCGGCACCCGCACCGCATCGACGAGCCCCCGCACCTCGACCCGCCGCACATCCAGGCCGAACACCCCGGTCACCGCCGACACCACCGCCACCGCGACCAACGGCGCAGGCACCACCCGCGCCCCCCTGCGCCAACGCGGCCACAGCAGCAATACGGCAATAGTGGCACCCGCCACTGACAACGCCCCCGGATCCACCCGCCCAGGCAGCCACACCAGCCCGGCGATCTTCCCCAGCCCGCTGGCCGGCGCGGCCGCGTCGCCCATCGCATACACCTGCCCGGCGACCAGAAGCAGCCCGATCCCGGCGAGCATCCCCTGCACCACGGCCACGGACACGGCCCGGAACCACCGCCCGAGCCGCAGCGCCCCGAGCCCCAGCTGCACCAGCCCGGCCCCGAACACCAGCACGCCGAGCGTCTGGAGGCCGTACGTGTCGACGGCCTCGTAGACGAGCACCGTCAGCCCCGCCGCCGGCCCGCTCACCTGCAGGCTGCTGCCGGGGAGCGCCCCGGCGACGAGCCCGCCGACGATCCCGGTGACCAGCCCCAGCTCGGCGGGGACTCCGGAAGCCATGGCCACGCCCACACACAGCGGCAGTGCGACCAGGAAGACGACCAGCGAAGCGAAGAGATCGGCCTTGCGTATGCGACAGCGCATGACAACAGCACCTCCGTCGGTGAGTGGAGATGCGTGGGCGCCGAGCCGGGGGAGGGCACGGCGAAGTGAAATCCATTGTCAGGAAAGGGAGTTGGTTCCGCATCCGGTTGGTGTTTCCGGCCGGTGAATGCGGAGGCACGCCAACCGGACTCCCCACCTCCGATCACGCCGCCACGCGCCTGCGCCACCGCACGCACCCCCTGGGGGAATCGCTTGACGGCATGGCCACCCCGGAGCATTATTCATCGCATGATGAATTATCCCGAAGGCCGCTCCGCGGATCCCCCTTCCGCCCCTGCTCCCGCTGTCCGAGCCGAAGGCCTCACCGTCGTCCGAGGCCCCCGCACCGTCCTGCGCGGCCTCGACTTCACCGTCCCGCGCGGCCAGATCACCGGCCTTCTCGGCCCCTCCGGCTGCGGCAAGTCGACCCTCATGCGCTCGATCGTCGGCACCCAGGCCAAGGTCACCGGCACCCTGGAGGTCCTGGGCAGCCCGGCCGGCCACCCCACCCTCCGCACCCGCATCGGCTACGTCACCCAGGCCCCCTCCGTCTACGACGACCTGACGGTCCGCCAGAACCTCGACTACTTCATGGCGATCCTCACCCCGGGCCTCCCCCACGCTCGAACGCGCTCGCGCGGGGGCACCCCCGTCACCCCCGACCGCCGCGACGAGATCGACCGCGTCCTCACCGACGTCGATCTCACCTCCCACGCCGACGCCCTCGCCGGCAACCTCTCCGGCGGCCAGCGCAGCCGCGTCTCCCTGGCAGTCGCCCTGCTGGGCACCCCCGAACTCCTGGTCCTCGACGAACCCACCGTCGGCCTGGACCCGGTCCTCCGCCGCGACCTGTGGGCCCTCTTCCACTCCATCGCCGCCGACCGCGGCGCGACCCTCCTCATCTCCTCCCACGTCATGGACGAGGCCGAGCGCTGCCACCGCCTCCTGCTGATGCGCGAGGGCGAGATCCTCGCCGACGACACCCCCGACGCCCTGCGCACCCGCACCGGCTCCGAAACGGTCGAGGCGGCCTTCCTGCACCTGGTCGACGAGGCGGCCACCGCCGCCCACGAGAAGGAGACCACCCGATGAGTACGACGACGACCACGACCGGTACGACAACACCCGCCCCCACCGGTGCCCTGAACGCCTCCCGCACCGCCGCCACCGCGGCCCGGGTCCTGCGCCAGCTCCGCCACGACCCGCGCACCATCGCGATGATGATCCTCATCCCCTGCGTGATGCTGTTCCTGCTCCGCTACGTCTTCGACGGCAGCCCGCGCACCTTCGACAACATCGGCGCATCACTCCTCGGCATCTTCCCCCTCATCACGATGTTCCTGGTCACGTCCATCGCCACCCTGCGCGAACGCACCTCGGGCACCCTCGAACGCCTCCTCGCGATGCCGCTGGGCAAGGGCGACCTGATCGCGGGCTACGCCCTCGCCTTCGGCACCCTCGCGATCATCCAGTCAGCCCTGGCCACGGGCCTCGCGGTCTGGTTCCTGGGCCTGGACGTCACGGGCAGCCCCTGGCTGCTTCTCGTGGTGGCCCTCCTGGACGCCCTCCTCGGCACAGCCCTCGGCCTCTTCGTCTCGGCCTTCGCCGCGTCCGAATTCCAGGCGGTCCAGTTCATGCCGGCCGTGATCTTCCCCCAACTCCTCCTCTGCGGCCTCTTCACCCCTCGCGACAACATGCACCCGGCCCTGGAAGCGATCTCCGACGTCCTCCCCATGTCCTACGCCGTGGACGGCATGAACGAGGTCCTCAAACACACGGACATGACCGCCAACTTCGTACGGGACGCCCTGATCGTGGCGGGCTGCGCACTGCTCGTACTCGGCCTGGGAGCCGCAACACTGAGGCGAAGGACAGCGTGACCGGGCGGGCCGGCACGGTGGATGCCCGGCAGGCGCTTTCAGCCCGTCCGGCGTTTGAGGAGGAGGCCGTTCAGGCCGATCGGGGGTGTCCAGGGGCGGAGCTCCTTGGCGGGGCCGCAGGGGCAGCGCCCCTGGGACGGACGGGTAGGGGCGGCGGGGGCGAGAAAATCCCGCCGGCCACTCGCAGGCCAACATCCCGCCCACCGGACACCCAAGCCACCCACCCACCCCCGGTGCGACGATGTACCCCGGACGACGCACCCCCGGAGGGCACCCCAGCCATGACCCAGAAAGTCGCAGTCCTCGGCACCGGCAAGATCGGCGAAGCCCTGCTCAGCGGAATGATCCGCGGCGGCTGGGCCCCCGCCGACCTTCTGGTCACCGCCCGCCGCCCGGAGCGAGCCGAAGAACTCCGCACCCGCTACGGCGTCACCGTGGTCACCAACCCGGAAGCCGCCAAGACCGCCGACACCCTGATCCTCACGGTCAAGCCGCAGGACATGGGCACCCTTCTCGACGAACTCGCCCCCCACGTCCCCGCCGACCGCCTGGTCATCAGCGGAGCCGCCGGCATCACCACCGCCTCCATCGAGGACCGCCTCGCCACCGGCACCCCGGTCGTCCGCGTCATGACGAACACCCCCGCCCTCGTCGACGAGGCCATGTCCGTCATCTCCGCCGGCACCCACGCCACCGCCGACCACCTCGCCCACGCCGAGGAGATCTTCGGCGCCGTCGGCAAGACGCTCCGCGTCCCCGAGTCCCAGCAGGACGCCTGCACCGCCCTCTCCGGCTCCGGCCCGGCGTACTTCTTCTACCTGGTCGAAGCCATGACGGATGCCGGCATCCTCCTCGGCCTGCCCCGCGACAAGGCCCACGACCTGATCGTCCAGTCCGCGATCGGCGCCGCGACGATGCTCCGCGACAGCGGCGAACACCCCGTCAAGCTCCGAGAGAACGTCACGTCCCCCGCGGGCACGACCATCAACGCCATCCGCGAACTCGAGAACCACGGTGTCCGAGCCGCCCTCATCGCCGCCCTCGAAGCCGCCCGCGACCGCAGCCGCGAACTCGCCTCCGGCAAGAAGGACTGACACCCGCCGGGGGCGGTCACCCCGCCGCGTCCACCACCTCCTTCGTGGCCACCACACGCGCAAAACCGCCCCCCTGCAGCGACACCGCCGACGCCTGCGCAATCTCGTCGGCACTGCGCCGCCAGCCGAACGGCCCCTCCAGATCGAAGGTGTACGTCGCGTCATACGCGACCAGCACGTCGTAACCCAGATTCCCGCCCATCCGAGCGGTCGTCTCCACGCACATATTGGTCTGGATCCCGGCCACCACGATCTGCGAGATGCCCTCCGCCTTCAGCCAGGCGTCCAGGTCCGGCGTCCCGTAGAAGGCCGAGTTCACGGTCTTCGTGATCAGCAGCTCAGCACCCCCGGCCCCCTTCCCCCGCCGACGCTCCACGTACTCCTTGAACTGGTTCCCCTCGTACCCCGGCCGCAGCGGCGACCGGGGCTTCGACGAGTCATGCCGTACGAAGACGACCGGCCGCGCCGTCGCCTGCCACACGTCGATGAGGGAAGCGATGTTGTCATCGGCCTCCGGGTTGTTCCGCGGTCCCCAGAAGTCGGCCTCGTCGAAGCCCTTCTGCACGTCCACGACAACCAGCGCTGCGTTCTCTGCGATCTCCATGCCCACGATCCTGCCGCCGGGAGCCCGCCCACCCCAGCGGGTGAAAAGCCAGCGATCGATGGTTTACTGCCACCCATGGGAAACGCGGAGAACGCAGCAGAGGACACATACCGCGTCGCCCTCGTCGCCTTCCCCGGCATCCGCGCTTTCGACGTCTCGGTCATCACCGAGGTCTGGGGCAGCGACCGCACCGACCGCGGCGCCCCCTCCTTCGACCTGCGCCGAGTCGCCGGCGACACCACCACCCCCATCCCCATGCGCGGAGGCCTGACCCTCCACCCCGACCGCACCCTCAGCTGGCTGTCCCGCGCCGACCTGATCGTGATCCCCGGCCTCGACGACCACCTCACACCCGCGCCCACCCCCGTCCTCGACGCCCTTCGCCGCGCGCACGCCCGCGGCACCACCATCGCGGCCCTCTGCGGCGGCGCCTTCACCCTCGCCCAGGCCGGGCTACTCGACGGCCGCCGTGCCATCACCCACTGGAACCTCGTCAGCCTTCTCCGCGCACACCACCCCCAAGTCACGGTCGTACCCGACGCTCTGTTCATCAAGGACGACAACCTCTGGACGGCAGCCGGGACCGCAGCCGGCATCGACCTCTGCCTCCACCTCGTCCGCCAGTCCCACGGCGCCGAAGCCGCAGCCACCATCGCCCGCTCCATGGTCACCGCCCCCTTCCGCACCGGCACCCAGGCACAGTTCATCGAGCACCCCACCCCCCGCGCGGACCGCGACGCCGACACCCTGGCCGCCGTACGCGAGCACGCCCTGCGCCACCTCCACGAACCACTCACCGTCGCCGACCTGGCCGCCCACGCGGGCATGTCCCCACGCAGCTTCGCCCGCCATTTCACGGCGCAGACCGGTACGCCCCCGCTCCGCTGGCTCCTCGACCAGCGCATCGCCGCAGCGCAGAAACTCCTCGAACGAACCGACCTGCCCATGCCCGAAGTAGCCCGCAGCGCCGGCTTCGGCAGCGAGGTCACAATGCGCCAGCACTTCGCATCGCGCCTCGCCACCAGCCCGCGCGCCTACCGAGCCGCGTTCAGCACCACACCCGCACCGGTATCAGACGCAGCCGGCAGCAACCCGATCGCGCGATAAGCGGCATCCACGGTCGGCCGGGCCAACGCCCGAGCCCTCTCCGCACCATCCCGCAGCACCCCCTCCACATAGCCCGGATCAGCGCACAGCGCCCTGTGCCTTTCCTGTACGGGCCTGAGGAGCTCGACCACGGCCTCTGCGGTGTCCTTCTTCAAGGACCCGTACGACTCATATACACCGCTCAAGGCCTCCGGGTTCCCACCCGTGCACGCCGCCAGGATCTCCAGCAGATTCGTCACCCCGGGCCGCTCCTCCCGGTCGTACACGATCTCCCGCTCACTGTCCGTCACAGCCCGCATGATCTTCTTCCGCACGACATCCGGCTCGTCGAGCAGGTAGACGATCCCCGGCCCGGAGTCGTCCGACTTCCCCATCTTCGAAGTCGGTTCCTGCAGGTTCATGACCCTCGCCGCGACCGCGGGAAGCGTGGCCTTCGGCACGACGAACGTATGCCCGTACCGCTGGTTGAACCGCACCGCCAGATCCCGCGTCAGCTCCACATGCTGCGCCTGGTCGTCCCCCACCGGCACCTCGTCGGCCCCGTACACCAGGATGTCCGCCGCCATCAGCACCGGATACGTCAGCAGGGACAGCCGCACACTCCCACCCCGCTCGCGCTCGCGAGCAGCCTTCTCCTTGTACTGGATCATCCGCCGCATCTCACCGTCGGTCGCCACGCACTCGAGGACGTACGACAGCCGCGCGTGCTCATCGACATGACTCTGTACGAACACGGTGCACAGCGCCGGATCGAGACCCACAGCCAGCAACAACGTCGCCGCCTGGTGACTGAGCCTGCGCACCCGGGCCGGATCGTGGTCCACGGTCAGCGCATGCAGATCGACGATGCAGAACAGCGCATCCGCCCGGTGCTGGTCCACCGCGGCCCACTGCCGCATGGCTCCCAGGTAGTTCCCCAGCGTCAGGTGCCCCGTCGGCTTGACCCCGCTGAAAACCCGCGTCATCTCTTCTCCACTCCCAGGTCGAGACCGCCCGTCCCGGCGGCCGGCCCTCAGGAGCCCTGGAGGGAGAAACGAGAACGGCCGCCGAGGCGGCGGCCGTTGAACGCATACGTGAGTACGGCCGCCGTCAGGCGGCCCACCACTGCTGGGTGCACGTACGCGTAGTCATGCCACTCAGCGTACGCCTCCCGGGTGCCGCCCGGAGGCGAGTTGACACACCCCCGCGCGCTACGTAGTGTTCTCCGAGTTGTCCGACGTGAGCGCCGACTGCGGTCGGTCCCCGGACAGCCACTTCGCAAGTACCTACCACTACTCGACGACCAGTCGATCTGTCTGGCGTCGCTTTATTGGCATGCGTATTTGCGAATTGAGGAATCCACGTTCGAAAGGACGCGGACCCCGATTAGCTCGGGAGCCGGGAATCCGCTAAAGTCTCACTCGTCGGAACGGCCCAACGGCCGGGAGGACAGCCCCCCTGACTGGGAGTCAGGCCCGAAAGGATCTGATAGAGTCGGAACCGCCGGAAAGGGAAACGCGAAAGCGGGAACCTGGAAAGCGCCGAGGAAATCG
>NZ_JBSFJW010000042.1:0-80007 GCF_053598255.1 Streptomyces sp. NPDC001157 | reverse complement strand
CCACCCGGGGCGCTGCCGCCCCCAGACCCCCGCTTTCGGCCTGAACGGCCTCGTCCTCAAACGCCGGACGGGCTGAGATGGCTGAGCCAAATTCAGCCCCTCCGGCGTTTGAGGAGCGGGGGTCTGGGGGCTGGCCCCCGGGACGGGACGGGTAGGGGCGGCGGGGGCGAAACTCACCAGCGCGCCGGCGGCGGCGCCGTCAGTTGTTCCGCCAGGCGGTACAGGCGGTCCCGCAGGCGGCGGTTTCCCCGCGGCGCCGGTAGCGCGTTCTCGCCGGCCGCCGCACTCACCAGGTGCTGCACAGTGTCCAGGTCCAGCTCGGAACCCTCCGGCACAGCCAGCGACTCGTGAGCCAGGGAGGCGAGTTCACCCTCCCCCGCCCCGAGCGCCAGCACCGTCGCCCCGGCCCGCCGCACGTCGTACACCCGCTCCAGCAGCGGACAGCCCGGCCCCGCGGGTGAAACCACCAGCAGCGTCTCCCCCCGCCGCGCAGCCGCCAACCGTCCCAGCCCCACCGCCAGATGCGCCGGATCCGACGGACGCGCCCCATGCCGTACGAGCGTCGGCGCCAGCTCCGGCGTCCCCGACCACGCGGCCTCGTCCACCAGATGGGCTGCCAGATGCCATGGCTCGTACTCCTCGGTGCCCACCAGCAGCAGCCCCCCGCCGTGCGACACCACCGACCCGCGCAGCACCCCTGCGAACCGCCGCGCGGCCCCCAACCACTCGGTCCCGGCAAGCACTTCACGCAGCAACGCGACACGTACGGCGTCCATGCCTGCGCATCCTGCACCAGTTGGACACCCGTGACCGGGCGTTCACCCCGAATTCGCCCGACCTGGCGACAGCGCGCGGATGACAGAAGCCGCCCGCCGTCCGTCGAGCGCTCACGTGACCCGGCTCACGTGACCCGCAGGGGTGGTCGGGGCGGACGTAAAGTCGGCCCATGACCTCTACCGACAGTGCTGCACAGACCCCCGCGAAGGCCCCCGCCAAGGACCCCTGGGACCTGCCCGACGTCTCCGGGCTCGTCGTCGGCGTCCTCGGTGGAACCGGGCCGCAGGGCAAGGGCCTCGCCTACCGGCTGGCCAGGGCCGGCCAGAAGGTGATCATCGGCTCGCGTGCGGCGGAGCGTGCGCAGGCGGCCGCCGATGAGATCGGCCACGGCGTCGAGGGCCACGACAACGCCGAAACCGCTCGCCGCAGCGACGTCGTGATCGTCGCCGTACCGTGGGACGGCCACGGCAAGACCCTGGAGTCGCTGCGCGAGGAACTGGCGGGCAAGCTCGTCGTCGACTGCGTCAACCCGCTCGGCTTCGACAAGAAGGGCGCCTACGCGATCAAGCCGGAGGAGGGCAGCGCCGCGGAACAGGCCGCCGCCCTGCTGCCGGACTCCCGGGTCGCCGCCGCCTTCCACCACCTGTCGGCGGTGCTGCTCCAGGACCCGGAGATCGACGAGATCGACACCGACGTGATGGTGCTGGGGGAGGAGCGGGCCGACGTCGAGATCGTGCAGGCGCTGGCCGGCCGCATCCCGGGCATGCGCGGCATCTTCGCAGGCCGGCTGCGCAACGCCCACCAGGTGGAGTCGCTGGTCGCCAACCTGATCTCCGTGAACCGCCGCTACAAGGCGCACGCCGGGCTCCGCGTCACGGACGTGTGAGCGGATGGGGGACACTGGACGCCGTAACGGTGTCCCCCGGCCCGCCGACAGGAGTCGAACGAAATGCCCCGCCTTGGCCTCTATGCCCTGATCGTCTGTGTGCTCGCCGTGGCCGCGGCCGTGGTCTCCTTCGCGCAGGGCAGCTGGCTGGGGATCGTGTGGATCCTGCTCGCGGGGCTGTCCAGCAACATGTGCTGGTACTACTTCAAGCGGGGCCGGGCCGAGCGCCGGTCCTCCGTCACTGGCTGACCGAGCAGAACTCGTTCGTGCCCTGCCAGAAGCGGTAGAGCTCCTGGCCGCAGTACGTGCCGAAGTCGCTGATTCCGAGGCTGCGCAGGATCGAGTCGATCAGGTCGAAGAACACCGTGTTGACCGACGGCACCCACAGCAGCGCGAACACGAACAGCAGGCCGAACGGCGCGAAGGGCTCCACCTGCCGCTTGATCTTGTACGACAGCCAGGGCTCGATGACGCCGTAGCCGTCCAGGCCGGGCACCGGCAGGAAGTTCAGGATGGCGGCCGTGACCTGGAGCAGGGCGAGGAAGGCCAGCGCGAACTGGAAGTCGCGCGGCACGCCGTCCAGCGCGTGCAGCCAGAACGGGGCGGTGCACACGGCCGCGAACAGCACGTTCGTCAGTGGTCCTGCGGCCGAGATGAGGCTGTGCCGCCAGCGCCCCTTGATCCGCCCGCGCTCGATGAAGACGGCGCCGCCGGGCAGACCGATGCCGCCCATGATCACGAAGAGCACCGGCAGCACGATGCTCAGGAGGGCGTGCGTGTACTTCATCGGGTTCAGCGTGAGATAGCCCTTCGCGCCGACCGAGAAGTCGCCGCTGTGCAGGGCGGTACGCGCGTGTGCGTACTCGTGCAGACACAGGGAGACGATCCAGGCCGCCGTCACGAACAGGAACACGGCCACGCCCGGCTGCTCGGCGAACCCGGTCCAGGTGGCCCATCCCGTGACCGCCGTGACGGCCAGGATCCCGACGAAGACGGGGCTGATCCGCCGGTCGCTGCGGCTGGTGGTGGCGGTGGTCATGGGGCTCCCTGGACTGTCCGTGCACGCGGTGGGACTGCCCGACGGTACCGGGCGTAGGTGAAAACGTCTCGCGGTGGGCCGGGGGTTCCGTGGAAGGGTGGGGACATGGGGGATCGGCAGGTGTGCTGCGCGGGCCGGCAGACGGCACGGTTGCGTCGCCCCCCGTGATCGCCCCACCACGCCCCGGCTCCATGCCGCGCCGCTCGCCGCAACCCCATGACCGCCCACGACGTCAACGGAGACAATGGACCCCGTGCGCTATCGCATCCTCGGCACCACTCAGGCGCTCCGCCCCGACGGCACTCCTGTCCCGGTCGGCGGGGCGCGGCTGCGTGCTCTGTTGACCGTGCTGGCCCTGCGCGCCGGGCGTACCGTGTCGGCCGGCGTCCTGGTCGACGAGGTGTGGGACGGCGACCCGCCCGCCGACTCGCCGGGTGCGCTGCAGGCGCTGGTCGGACGGCTGCGGCGGGCGCTCGGTGCGGATGCCGTCGCCTCCGCGGAGGGCGGCTACCGGCTCGCCGCCCGGCCCGACGACGTCGACCTGCACCGCTTCGAGCGGCTCACCGGCGAGGGCACGCGTGCGCTCGCCGACGGCGACCCCGCCAAGGCGGCCGTCGTCCTCGACGACGCCCTCGGCCTGTGGCACGGGCCCGCCCTGGCCGACCTCCCCGACCGCACCGCGGAGGCGGCCCGCTGGGACACCCGCCGCCTCGACGCCCTGCGCACCCGCCACACCGCCGCCCTCGCCCTGGGCCACGCCGAGCAGTCCCTGCCCGAACTGACCGCCCTGTGCGACACCCACCCCCTGGACGAACCCCTCCAGGCCCTACGCCTGCGCGCCCTCCGCGACGCGGGCCGCACAGCGGAGGCCCTGGCCGCCTTCGAGGACGTACGACAACTACTGGCAGACCGCCTGGGAGCGGACCCCGGCCACGAACTGAGGGAACTGCACGGGGAGTTGCTGCGACCGGAGGAGCGGACGCGGGGGCTTGGCGCCGGCGCTTCGTCGGGTGGTCCTGGGCGTGGTGTTGGTGAGGGGCAGGGGGAGTGGTCGCGGTCGGAGGAGGGGGAGGCGCGGGTGCGCGGCCGTGGTGCCGGGGGGCCGGGCCGGGATGTCGGTGAGTGGTCGGAGGAGGGGGATTCGAGGGAGGGGGGCCGTGTACGCGGCGTTCCGTCCGGTGGTCCCGGGCGGGACGGCGGTGAGCAGGCGGAAGTGCGGGACGCCTGGGCGGGCGGGCGTGTCAGCGATGCCCTGTCGGACGGTCACGGGGGGAACAGCGGTGAGCGGGCGGGCGGTTGGCCGGGTAGTGGTGGCGGAGGTGCGGCCGGCAGGGGGCTCGGTTCCGGAGGTGTGGCCGGCGGACTGTCTGAGCAGGGGGGCGCCGCTCAAGGTCCGGCGGCTGTCGCCCCCGTGGCCGCTGCCCCCCAGCCCCCCGGCAACCTCCGCGCCCGCCTCACCTCCTTCGTCGGCCGGGAGGCCGACATCGAGGCCATCCGGGGCGATCTCGCGGCGGCCCGGCTCGTCACGCTGCTCGGGCCCGGTGGGGCGGGGAAGACTCGGCTGTCACAGGAGGCCGCCGAGGCGGTGCGGTATGCGGCCCGGGACGGGGTGTGGCTGGCCGAGCTCGCGCCCGTCGACGACCCGGACGCCGTACCGGAGGCCGTGCTGACCGCCGTCGGGGCCCGCGAGACCGTGCTGTACGGCGCCGGGGCCGAGGCGATGCGGGCGGCAGGGGCCGAGCGGCACGACGACCCGGTCGAGCGGCTCGCCGAGCACTGCGGCCGGCGGCGCATGCTGATCGTCCTCGACAACTGCGAGCATGTCGTCGAGGCCGCCGCCCGGCTGGTGGAGGAGCTGCTGGAGCGCTGCCCGGAGCTGACGGTGCTCGCCACCAGCCGTGAACCCCTCGGCGTACCGGGGGAGTTGCTGCGGCCCGTGGAGCCGTTGCCCGAGCCGGTCGCGCTGCGGCTGCTCGCCGACCGGGGCGCGGCCGCCAGGCCCGGGTTCCGGGTCGACGAGGACCCCGAGGCATGCGCCGAGATCTGCCGGCGGCTCGACGGGCTGCCCCTCGCGATCGAACTCGCCGCTGCCCGGCTGCGTATGTTGACGCCCCGTCAGATAGCTGACCGGCTCGACGACCGCTTCCGGCTGCTCACCTCCGGCAGCCGTACCGTCCTGCCCCGCCAGCAGACCCTGCGCGCGGTCGTCGACTGGTCCTGGGAGCTGCTCGACGAGGAGGAGAGGGCGGTCCTGCGGCGGCTCTCCGTCTTCGCGGGAGGCTGTGATCTCGCCGCCGCCGAGGCCGTCTGCGGACCCGTGGCGCTGGAAGCCCTCGGTTCGCTCGTCGACAAGTCCCTTGTCGTGGCCGCCCCTTCGGGCGACGGAGGCATGCGCTACCGGCTGCTCGAAACCGTCGCCGAGTACGCCGGTGAGCGCCTGGACGAGGCCGGGCGGCGCCCGGAGACCGAGCGCGCGCACCTGACGTACTACCGCGAACTCGCCCGCACCACCGACCCGTTGCTGCGCGGCCCCGGCCAGCTCGCCGCCATCGAACTGCTGGAGCGCGAGTACGAGAACCTGCGCACCGCCCTGCGCCACGCCGTCGCCGAGCGCGACGAACAGGAAGCCATCTGCCTCATCCTGTCGCTGGCCTGGTACTGGCAGATGCGTGACGCGCGCATCGAGGCCCGCAACTGGTGCGCCGAGGTCATGGCCCTCGGCCCCGACCCCTTCAGTGCCCCCGCCAGCCCCGCCGCCCCGGTCTGGCAGCGCTGCACCGACGTCCCACCCCCGCTGTCCGGGGAACTCCTCACCGAGGCCAGGCGCGGTGTCCATCTCGCCCATCTCGCCTGTATGGACACCGAGTTGGAGGCCTGGGAGTCCCCGCAGGCGAAGGAGAAACTGCGCACCATAACCGAGGTCTACGCACCCGGCCTCCCGCAGACCTGCCGCACCCCCGGTCTGCTCTGGTTCTACGCCGTGATGCTGACCGGCGGCGTGGACCGGCTGCCCGGGATCCTCGACGCGAGCGTCGACACCTGCCGTGCCACTCCCGGCATGGAGTGGGAACTAGCCGCCACCCTGCAGATGCGCGCCAACCTCCTCGCCAACCGCAGCGACTGGGCGGGCGACGCTCAGCGCGACGCCGACGAGTCGCTGGAGATCTACCAGCGGATCGACGACCGGTGGGGCACCGCCGAGGCGCTGTCCGCCCGCGGTGAGGCCCGTGAACGGATCGGTGAGTACGCGGCGGCCGCCGCCGACTACGAGGCGGCGATGGAACAGGCCGAACGCCTCGGCGCCCGCGCCCAGGTGGCCGTGCTGGGCGCCCGGCTCGGCAGCGCGCTGCTGGAGGCGGGCGAGGCGGAGCGGGGCGAGCGGCTGCTGCGCGAGGTGATCGAGCGGAAGGACGGCTCGGGCAACGAGGCCATGCCCGCCGCCCGGATGTTCCTCGCCGGGCGGCTCGCCATGAGAGGCCGAATGCCGGAGGCTCGCGAGCAACTGCGGCTGCTGCGCGAGGAGTTCAGGATCGCCTACTTCATCGTCTTCGACGCGTTCATCCTCGGCTCCGAGTCCTTCGTGGAGGCGGTCGACGGCAACTACGAGCTCTCCCTGGACAAGGCACGGGAGGCACTGCAACAGGCCCGCGACCCGCTGTCCGAGGCCATCGCCCCGCACATGCGGCCCCTGTACCTGGCCCTCGCCGCGATCGGCCTCGCCGGAGCCGACGGCGGCAGCCGCGCCCGGGACGCCGCCCGCTGCATCGGGGCCGCGCGGACACTGCTCCCGGCAGGCCATTTCGCCACCTCCATGGAGCGCGAGGTGTACGCCCGGGCCGAACGGCTGGCGCGCGCCGCCCTCGGCGACGAGGCGTACGAGGCCGCCCACGCGGAGGGCGGCGGCCTCTCCCCGGAGGAGGCCGCCGCCCTGGTCTGACGCGGACCGAAGTGCCGTAGGTGCCGTAGGGCCTGAACGTCAGCTCTTGGTACGGAACTTGTGGATCGCGTACGGCGCCGCCACCGCCGTGAGCGCCACGGACCAGCCGAGCGTCACCCACAGGTCGTGCGCGACCGGGCCGCCCACCATCAGTCCGCGCGCCGCGTCCGCCAGCGTGGACAGCGGGTTGTAGTCGGTGAAGTTCTGCAGCCAGCCCGGCATGTTCTTCGTCGGGGAGAAGATCGACGAGCCGAACTGCAGCGGGAACAGCACCAGGAAGCCCATGGCCTGCACGGACTGCGCGTTCTTCAGGACCACGCCCAGGATGAGGAACACCCACATGATCGAGGAGGCGAACACCGCGGACAGTCCGACGGCCGCGAACAGGCCGCCCCAGTGGTGGATGTGGAACCCGACCAGCACAGCGACGATCATCAGCACGGTGGTCGCGAACAGCATCCGCACCAGCTCCACCGAGACCTTCGCGAACAGCACCGAGCCGCGCCCGATCGGCAGCGACCTGAAACGGTCCATGACACCGGAGTTGAAGTCCTGGCTGAACCCGGTGCCGACGCCCTGCGACAGCGTCATGCTCATCATCGCGATCATGCCCGGGATGACGTACTGCACGTACCTGTCCTGTCCGCCGCCCAGGGCCTGCCCGATCGAGCCGCCGAAGACATACACGAACAGCAGGGTGAAGATGACCGGCATCAGCAGCACGTCGAACATCGACTCGGGGTCCTGCTTGATCCACAGCAGGTTGCGGCGGATCAGCGCGCCGGTGTGGCGCAGGTGGCCGCGCAGCGAGATGCGCGCATCGGCGGCCGGAGCGGCCGGAGCGGCCGGAGCGGTGGCGGTTGCCGCGCTCATACGGCGACCTCCTCAAGGGTGTCGGTGGGTACGGCGTCCTGCGGGGCACTGGCGCGATGGCCGGTGAGGGACAGGAACACCTCGTCCAGGCTGGGGAGTTCGGTGGTGATGGAGCTGATCGTGATGCCCTGCGCGAGGACCACGCCGGCCACGGCGGTCAGCTGTTCGTCGCTGAGGATCGGGACGAGCACGGAACCGCTCTCGGTGTCGACGGTCGTGGTGGCCAGCCCGGTGATGCCGAGGTCGTCGAGGGCGGCGGCGAGCGGCCGCAGCTGCTGTGGATCGGCGGGCCGCACCCGCAGCGTCCGTCCGCCCACCTTGGCCTTCAGCTCGTCGATCGCACCGCCCGCGATGACCTTGCCGCGGTCCACGACGGTCAGCTCGGAGGCGAGCTGCTCGGCCTCCTCCATGTACTGAGTGGTGAGCAGCACGGTCACGCCCTCGCCGACCATGGCCTTGACCTCGTCCCACACCTCGTTGCGGGTGCGCGGGTCGAGCCCGGTGGTGGGCTCGTCGAGGAACAGCACCTGAGGGCGCCCGATCATCGAGGCCGCGAGGTCGAGCCGCCGCCGCATACCGCCGGAGTACGTACTCGCGGGCCGCTTGGCGGCATCGGTGAGCGAGAACCGCTCCAGCAGCTCGTCGGCACGCGCACGTGCCTCCTTGCGGGGCAGGTCGAGCAGCCGCCCGATCATGTACAGGTTCTCCCAGCCGGGGAGCTTCTCGTCGACCGAGGCGTACTGCCCGGTGAGGCCTATCACCCGGCGCAGCTGCCGGGGCTGGCGCAGCACGTCGTATCCGGCGACGGTCGCCTGCCCCGAGGTGGGGGCGAGCAGTGTGGACAGGATCCGCACGAGGGTGGTCTTGCCGGCGCCGTTCGGCCCGAGCACACCCATCACGGTGCCCTCGCGCACATCCAGGTCGACGCCGTCCAGTGCCTTGGTCTCGCCGTAGTGCTTGACCATCCCCCGCACGGTGACGGCGGTGTTTCCGCCGCTGGGGTTGTTGTCGATTCGCGTCATGACAACGAAGGTGACAGGGCCGACCGACAAACGACCGACATACCACCGACACGACTTCGCCGACGCCTACAGACCGCCGACACACCAGCCCGCCCGGGGTTTCCGCCCCCGAGAAACAAAGCAGCAGCCCGCCGACGGGGGATGATCGGCGGGCTGCCTCTGTGCCGCGATGGCTCTAGTGGACGGAGTTCTCCTCCGACGGGAACACCCCGCCGACCACGTCCTCCGCAAACTCCTTCACCGCGTTCCCCATGACCTCACGCAGGTTCGCGTACTTCTTGACGAACTTCGGCACCCGCCCGGAGGTCAGCCCCAGCATGTCCGTCCACACCAGCACCTGCGCGTCCGTCTCGGGCCCCGCCCCGATCCCGACCGTCGGAATGTGCAGCACCCGCGTCACCTCGGCCGCCAGCTCCGCCGGTACCAGCTCCAGCACCACCGCGAACGCCCCGGCGTCCTGCACGGCCTTCGCGTCCCGCAGCAGCTGCTGCGCCGCCTCCTCGCCGCGCCCCTGCACCCGGTAGCCCATCGCGTTGACGGACTGCGGGGTCAGCCCGATGTGGGCCATGACCGGGATACCGGACTCGACAAGGAGCCGGATCTGCTCGTGCGAGCGCTCCCCGCCCTCCAGCTTCACGGCCCCCACCCCGGCGTCCTTGACCAGCCGGGTCGCCGAGCGCAGCGCCTGCACGGGACCCTCCTGGTAGGAGCCGAAGGGCAGGTCGCCGACGATCAGGGCGCGCTGTGTGCCGCGTACGACCGCGGCCGACAGCATGGTCATCTCGTCCATGGTGACGGGCACGGTGGTCTCGTACCCGAGGTGGCAGTTGCCCGCCGAGTCGCCGACGAGGATCACCGGGATCCCGGCCTCGTCGAAGACGGACGCCGTCATCGCGTCGTAGGCGGTGAGCATGGGCCACTTCTCGCCGCGTTCCTTGGCGAGGGCGATGTCGCGAACGGTGATACGGCGTGTGCCCTTGCCCCCGTACAGCGCCTTGCTGCCGTCGGAGGACCTGTCCCGGACAGTCTGGGCAGCCGAAAGCTGCGTCATTGCAACGGCTCCTTCAGTCATCTCGAGGCGCCCTGACGGCGTCCCCGGATCACCCCCATGGTGGCACTTCGTGCCAGCCAGGACCAGAGGGAGCTCCGTCACGTACCGCACGCGGGGGCGGACGTAAGGTCCAGGTAAAATATTTACGATACGGGACCGTCTCGTATCGGAATTCGCCTAGCCTGGAGGACATGACGACTCCACCCGTTCCCGCGCCCCGGATACCCGAGGCGGTGCACCGGCGTCGCTGGGCCATCCTCGGCGTCCTGATGCTCAGCCTGCTGATCGTGGTGCTCGACAACTCGATCCTGAACGTCGCCATCAAGACGATCTCCACCCCGGCCCCGACCGGGCTGGGCGCCACGCAGAGCGAGCTGGAGTGGGCGATCAACGCCTACACGCTCGTCTTCGCGGGTCTGCTGTTCACCGCCGGCCTCATCGGCGACCGGGTGGGCCGCAAGAAGGTGCTGCTCGGCGGTCTGGTCGTGTTCGGCCTCGGCTCCGCGCTCGCCGCCGAGTCCGGCTCACCGGGCCAGCTGATCGCCTACCGCGCCCTGATGGCCCTCGGTGCGGCCTTCGTGATGCCGGCCACTCTCGCCGTCCTCATGAACGTCTTCGAGCGCGAGGAGCAGCCCAAGGCCATCGGCATCTGGGCCGGCGGTGTCGGCCTCGCCATCGCCATCGGCCCGATCACCGGCGGTGTGCTCCTCGACCACTTCTGGTGGGGCTCGGTCTTCCTCATCAACGTGCCGATCGTGCTCCTCGCACTCGCCCTGATGATCTGGCTCGTACCCGACTCCCGCGACCCGCGGCCCGGCCGGCTCGACCCCATCGGCGTCGTGCTGTCCGTGGTCGGCCTGGTCCTGCTCGTCTACGGCATCATCAAGGGCGGCGAGCTCGCCGACTTCACGGACGTCCAGGTGCTGTCGACCATCGCCGCCGGTCTCGTCGTGCTCACCGCGTTCGTCGTCTTCGAGAAGCGCAGCGACCACCCCTCCCTCGACGTCACGTACTTCAGGAACAAGGTGTTCTCGGCCGCCATGGCCGCCATCGCGCTGGTCTTCTTCGCGCTGATGGGCGTCACGTTCTTCGCCGTGTTCTACACCCAGAGCGTGCGCGGCTACTCGCCGCTGCAGTCCGGTCTGCTGATGCTGCCGCTGGCCGCCGCGCAGATGATCTTCGCGCCGCGGGCCCGGCTGATCGTCGACCGGTTCGGCAACAAGGTCACCACCGGGGTCGGGCTGCTGCTGCTCGCCGGGATGCTCGCCGCGTTCGCGGGCTTCGAGGCGGACACCCCGATCTGGGTCCTGGAGGTCGTGTTCTTCCTCATGGGTGCCGGCATGGCGCACGTCATGACCCCGACCAGCGTCGTCATCATGCAGGCGCTGCCGCGTGAGAAGGCCGGCTCCGCGTCCGCGCTGAGCAACACCTTCCGCCAGGTCGGCGGCGCCCTCGGCATCGCGGTCCTCGGCTCGGTGCTCTCGACGGCGTACCGCACCGGCATCGAGGGCAAGCTGGGGCACCTCCCGGCCGGGCTGCGGGAGACGGCCGGCGAGTCCATCGAGGCCACCCTCGGCGTCGCGGCCAAGCTCGGCCCGCAGGGCAGGGCCCTGGTCACCCCGGCCAACGACGCCTTCCTGCACGCCATGCACGTGACCGCGCTGTGCGGCACGGTCGTCGCGATCCTCGGCGCGCTCGTGGCGTTCCTGTTCCTGCCGGGGAAGCCGCCGGCCCGTCAGCAGGGCGAGGAGGAGCAGGAGTTGGTGGCAGCGGCGGAATAGCGTCTTCCGCCGCACTGGGGGGCAGGGAGAATTGCTCCAGCACGACGAAGGGACGCAGAAGTGAGTCTGGCCGACAGTCCGGCCCCTCCGGGGGCGCCCTCCAGGGGACGCCCCCGCAGTGAGGCGGTCGAACGCGCCGTCATAGAGGGCGTGCTGAAGCTCCTGGAGGACGGCGTGCCGCTCGCCGAACTCTCCATCGAGCGGATCGCCCGCACGGCGGGCGTCGGCAAGGCCACCATCTACCGCCGCTGGAGCGGCAAGGAGGAGCTCTTCGTCGACGTCGTACGCGCCGCCGAGCCCCCGGACGCCGAACTCCCCGGCACCTCCATGCGCGACGACCTGGTGGCCCTCCTGGAGCAGCTGCGGCAGCGCGGCGTCGCTACCCGCAGCTCGGCTCTCCTGCACAACGTGTTCGCGCAGATGAAGAGCAGCCCCAAGGTCTGGGCCGCCTACCACGCCTCCGTCGTCCGGCCGCGGCGCAGACTGCAGATCGAGATCCTGCGCCGCGGTCAGGAGAACGGAGAACTCCGCGAGGACGTCGACGTCGACCTGCTGAACGACCTGATCATCGGCCCGATGCTGGTGCGCACCGTCATGCGTCCGGAGGTGGACGCGGAGATCGACCTCTCCGAGGGCCTGTCGGAGCAGATCGTGGACACGCTCCTCGAGGGGCTACGACCCGTCAAATCCTCAACCACCTAGACCGAATGTGCGCGTTGCGTCACAGAGGGCGCTTTCCGGGGCCGCATCCGGAACTCCCCGCGCCGGGTTCGTCGTCCTCGTGCCCGTACGGCCGTCATGCGACGGCAGGGACAGGCTCGATCATCCCCTAGGGTTTCAGACAGGGGGGACGGACGGGTTGCACGGCAGGCAGTGAGGCGACGCGGTATGGCGCAGCAGGCGTATGTGACGGAGACGGACAACGGCGGCTCGGGGCCCGAGCACCGGGGAGACCGGCTTCGGCGCCTGCTCAACCGCATGGTCTCCGGATGGCGGGGCGACCCCAGAATCTGGCGCCGCGGCATCGTTGTCGCCGCCCTCGCGGTGATCCTCGCCCTGGTCATGCTGCTGCACGCCCGCATCCCCAACCGCATCGGCAACCTGGGCAGCCTCACCGAGACCTTCCTGCCCTGGCTGGGCCTTCTGGTCCCGGTGCTGCTCCTGCTCGCGCTGGTGCGCAGGTCGGCGACCGCGCTGATCGCGGTGGTGCTGCCCGCGGCCGTATGGCTGAACCTCTTCGGCGGGTTGCTGACCGACAAGACCGTCGGCGGCGGCGACCTGACCGTCGCCACGCACAACGTCAACGCCGACAACCCCGACCCCTCGGGCACGGCCCGTGACGTGGCCGCGTCCGGCGCGGATGTGCTGGCCCTGGAGGAGCTCACCGCGTCGGCGGTGCCGGTGTACGAGAAGGCGCTGGCGTCGACGTACAAGTACCACTCGGTGCAGGGCACGGTCGGGCTGTGGAGCAAGTACCCCATGACCGGGGTCAGTGGCGTCGACATCAAGTTGGGCTGGATCCGCGCCATGCGCGCCACCGTGACCACGCCCGAGGGGCAGGTCGCCTTCTACGTCGCCCACATGCCGTCGGTGCGGGTGAAGCTGGAGGCCGGGTTCACGGCCCGGCAGCGCGACAGGAGCGCGGGCGCGCTGGGGGAGGCCATCGCCCACGAGCCGCTGAAGCGGAAGGTGCTGCTCGGCGACCTGAACGGCACGATGAACGACCGCTCCCTCAACGGCATCACCTCCCAGATGCGCTCCACGCAGGGCGCGGCGGGCAGCGGCTTCGGGTTCAGCTGGCCGGCCTCGTTCCCGATGGCACGGATCGACCAGATCATGGTCCAGGGCATCGAGCCGATGACCTCGTGGACGCTGCCCAGGACCGGGAGCGACCACCTGCCGATCGCGGCCCGTGTGAGCCTGGCCACCAGCTCGTAACCTCCCGGAATAGTGGGCCTGAGAGACTTTGTTCCGTAACTGAACTTAAACTTTGGTACGGACTCCGCTCCCCCTCTCACCTTGAAAGGCACAGGCCCCTTCATGCCCCTGGCCCTGCTCGCTCTGGCCGTCGGCGCTTTCGGAATAGGCACCACCGAGTTCGTGATGATGGGCCTGCTGCCCGACGTCGCGGACGACCTGCACGTCTCCGTCCCCACCGCCGGGCACCTGGTCTCGGCGTACGCGCTGGGCGTCGTCATCGGCGCCCCGCTGCTGGCCGCGGTCACCGCGCGGATGTCCCGCCGCACGGTGCTGATCGGCCTGATGGCCCTGTTCGTGGCGGGCAACGCGCTCTCCGCCTTCGCCCCCGGCTACGACTCGCTCCTGGCGGCCCGCTTCCTGAGTGGTCTGCCGCACGGTGCCTTCTTCGGTGTCGGCGCGGTCGTGGCGACGAACCTGGTCGCCCCGGAGCGCAAGGCCCGCTCCGTCTCGCTGATGTTCCTCGGCCTGACGGTCGCCAACGTGGTGGGTGTGCCGGTCGCCACGCTGATGGGGCAGCAACTGGGCTGGCGGGCCACGTTCCTCGGCGTCAGCGCGATCGGCCTCGCGGCGATCGCCTCCCTGGCGGCCCTGATCCCGCACGACCACACCCACGCCGCCTCCGCAACGGGCCTGCGCGGCGAACTGGCCGCCCTGCGGTCCGTGCCGGTCTGGCTGGCGCTCGGTACGACCGTGGCAGGCTTCGCCGCGCTGTTCGCCGCGTACAGCTACATCACCCCAATGCTGACGGACTCCGCCGGGTTCGCCGAGGGCAACGTGACGATGCTGCTGGCGCTGTTCGGCGTGGGGGCGACGGTAGGCAACCTGGCGGGCGGCCGCCTGGCGGACCACTCCCTGCGGGGGACGCTGTTCGGCGGTCTGGTCTCCCTGGCAGGGGTCCTTGCCCTGTTCCCGCTGCTGATGTCGACGCAGTGGAGCGCGGCCCTGGCGGTGATGCTGCTGGGCGCGGCGGCCTTCATCACCGGGTCGCCGCTGCAGCTGATGGTCATGGAGAAGGCTTCGGCGGCACCGTCCCTGGCGTCCTCGGCGAACCAGGCGGCGTTCAACCTGGCGAATGCCGGGGGAGCGTGGATCGGCGGGTTGGCGTTGGCGGCGGGCTTCGGGGCCACCTCTCCGGCGCTGGCGGGCGCGGGGCTGGCGGTGCTCGGCCTCGCGGTGGCCGGCGCGGCCTACGCGGTGGACCGTCGGCGCGTCCCTGCCGAGGCGCGGGCGCGCGTGGTCGCTTCCCATGTCCCGCGGGAGGCGGGGGCGGTGCATCGCTGAGTGGGCGGGCCTCGGGGCGGGTGCTTCTCGTCCCCGACGGCCTTGCCCGCATTCGTGCGCGAAGGCCCCGCCTCCTGGGCCCGGGCTGCACCTCTTTGCCCTCAGGACGTCTGAGGGATTCGGTTTGAACGGACGGTCAACGCCGCGGACTGATGCGAAGGCAGCGGTGCGACGTAGTCAACGGTCGCCCGCCACCCCCACGTGCACGTGCCGGGAAAGATGCACAATTTACCCAAAGGATCTTCACTGACTGTGAAGCGTGTCCCTATGATGCGGAGATCAACAGGCCTGACCAAGAGGGGACTTGGGCGGGCCTCTAAATTTCCCGTGGGGGATTCATGCGTATACGCGTTGCGGCCGCCGTCGTTTCCGGTGCCGCCGTTCTGTCCGCGCTCGCTCTTCCGGTGGCCGCCCAGGCGGCGGTACGGACGGGTGCGGAGGCGAAGCTCAGTTCCTTCATCTCGCAGTCCGTTCAGCCGAGGGACTCGTTGGGGAACATGAAGTTCTCGCACGCGGTCATCAACGGGGGCAAGGACATCGTCCTCGGCACCACCGGCACGAAGACCGTCACCGTCACCTACACCGCCACGGACGAGAGCGGCGTCGCCGTCACCGAGGCCTTCCTGTGGCAGGGCACCGACAGTTCGACCACGGACGGCATCACCGGCGGCCTGGGGACGGACGACGACCCCAACTGCACGGAGACGGCGACTCAGGGCACGTACACCTGCAAGGCCGTCTTCAACATCCACCCCGCCACCGACATGAAGGACAACGGCGTGGCCGGGACCTGGAAGCTGTTCCTGGGTGGCTGGGACCTGTACGCGAACGCCAGCTACAACGACGACGTCGCCACCGTCTCGATCAAGAAGGCCTCCACGCTGACCGCCGACGCCACGCCCGAGCCGGTCAAGAAGGGCAAGACCATCACGGTCACGGGCAAACTCGCCCGCGCGAACTGGTCGACGGGCAGGTTCGCGGGCTATGTGTCCCAGCCCGCGAAGCTGCAGTTCCGCAAGAAGGGCAGCAACACCTACACCACGCTCAAGACGGTCAGGACGAACAGCACCGGCGTCCTGAAGACCACCACCACGGCCACGGTCGACGGTTACTACCGCTACGTCTTCGCCGGCACCGCCACCACCGCCGCGTCAACGGCGCCCGGCGACTTCGTCGACGTCAGGTAACCGGTCCGACAGCACCGCCGGTGCCGGGTCGCCACGCATCACGGCGACCCGGCACCACACCCATCGACCGTCCCGCGACCAAACCGATGGCCTCCGGGAAACCGGAAGCGAATGCCTTGTGTGCGGGGTCGGTCTCCTCGCAGGCGGTCTCCCGGAAGAGGCGGATCAGCTCCTGCCGGTCCTCGTCGGGCGCCTGGTCCAGCCGCCTCAGCAATGTTCCCTTCCATGCTTCGGTGATCTTTACGGCATCGTCGTGACCGACGGTTTCCTCGTCGGCCAGTTCGATACTGCCGAGCAGAGCCGTGTACGCGGCCGCGAGCACATAAGACCGGGTCACCGATGTACGGGACACGGCCGGCGGTTTCGGTGTGGGGAGGCAGAGTTCGTCGGGCAGTTCAAGCAGTGACCGGCCCGCCCCCCAGAACCCCCTGGATGCCATGTCCTGGCTGTGCATCGCTCCGGCGAGCCTGCGCAGGCCGCGGACGAGTTCCTGCCGGTCGTCGTCCGGCAGACGGTGCAGACCGTCCTGCACGATCCGGATGCCACGTCCGGTCAGCCGGGCCTTGCCCTCCGCGCTGATACCGGGATGGTCACCGCTCGGGTCGCAGGAGCGGATGGCGGCGACGAGACCCAGTACACCCTCCGTGAGAATGTGCTCGATGTACCACTGTCTCGACTGCCGGCCTGCCACGTGGGTGCCCGGGGCCGAGTCCTCGAGTTCGGCCGCGTCACAGGTGCGGAAACCGGCAAGCGTGAGCACGCTTCTGATCGTCTCGTCCATCAGTGAAACGACTCGCGTACCGTACGCGATCATGGGTTCTCCGAGATCGAGCCGGTCCGGCTGCATGAATTCGAAGACCGCCTCCGTCAGAGGTTCACCGGCGTTCCAGCTGACATGGACGCCACCTGCAGGACTCTCAACGGTGTCGACGTGAATGCATGCGCCGGTTTGCCCGTCCGCCAAGGTCTCCGGATGTTGCAAGTAAGCAGGGAGCCCTGCGTGTTGCAGCTCTCGGCATACCGCTTCCGCCAGCGCATACCACTCGGCAATGATTTCTTCCGGGGCGTGCGGAGAGCCGTTTTTCTCGGCATTTGCGCGTTTCTGGGGATCAACGTAAGTCAAGGGGCCCTCCTGAACAAGTCATACGTATCAAAATCAACCCGTGCCGATTCTCCCAGGTCCTGCCGAGACGGAAGTCCCGGCAGGACCTGGGAGCGGTTGGATCGCTGATCCCGGTCAGTCGTGCTTCTCTGCTTCGGCGCCCTGGCCACGGATCACGGAACGAGTCAACCGTCCGCCGTTGGCTTGCTTGACATAGCGCAGGAGGAGACTCTTCGAATAGGACGCGATCTCAGGCGTGTAGGGAACGGAGTAGGTGATCACGGTCCCTTCCTTGAGAGCCTTGCTCAGAGCGTCGTCACAGCCGGGGCACGGCTGCCGTTCGGTGTACAGAGCGGTGATCTTCGTGGGATCGACGCCCTTTTCCTTCAGCCTGTCCAGGATTTCCGTCTCGGAATGGCCGCTGAACTTGCTGTTGGCGATCACGTAGTCACCGGTCTTGGGATCGTTCCAGCCCGGCACCTTCGCCACAGCCACGTTGTGATCCGCCCCGAAGTATCCGTTCTCCACCCGGTACTTGTATGCGAGGTGGCTCATCTCGTCGCTGTTGTAGGCGATCAGCGCCAGCGGGCATGTGCTTCCGGCCGCGGATATACGGGCGGAAAGTGGCGCACGCGGCGCAAGGGCACTCCTGGTGCACGTCTTGACGAGCTTGTCGAGAGCCTTGAGGCCGATACCGGTCTTGGCTGTCTCGGACAATCCGTCGAGGGCGCGCAGTGCCTTGAACGCGTCCTCGAACCCGATTCCCGTCCTGGCAGCGGCATCGAGGGCCATGACCGCACGTGAGATCGGGGCGAGCACGCCTTCGACCGGAACGTACATGGCGAGGCTCCAGGCGCAGGCGCTCTTGCTGCCGTGCCAGCAGTCCATCAAGTCTTCGGCGAAGAAGGAGAACAGGATCGCTCCGGGCACGTCACCGAAGAGGCTCTGCCATCCGGCGCGGACGATGTCCTTGCCGGAGAAGTGGTGCTGCCAGTTGTCGATCTTGATGTTCTTCAAGGTCGTCCGCTGGAGGAACTGCCACGCCGACTTCGGGCAGCCGTCCGCGGTGGCCTGCGCATTCTGATCCGTGCACAGGTAGAAGTCGGCCTCGTAGGTGACGACCAGGTCGTACGTCGCGTTGCAGCCCTGGAAGGCCGCTTCCGGCATGCCCGGGCAGGTGCCGATCTGCTTGCTGCTGACGATCTGGACGGTGGACTCGTCCGGGACGGCGAACACACCGGGAATGCCCGTTCCGGACCCCTGGGACGCCTCCTTGTTGGCCTCCTCCCGTTCAGTGCGGTCGGCCGCGTCCTGGGCCTCCTTGGCGTACTTGTCGGCGTCCTTGGCGGCCTGTTCGGCCTCGGTGGCGGCTGCGTCGGCGCGGTCGGCGGCGGAGCGGGCGTCCTTGGCGTCCTGTTCGGCCTGGGTGGCTGCGGTGCGGGCGGCTTCGGCGTCGAGTGCGGCGGCGTCGGCGGAGTCGCGGGCGTCCTTGGCGTAGCCCTCGGCGTTGCCTGCGGCGGTGTCGGCGGCTGCCGCGTCGTCGGCGGCCTGCTTGTCGTAGTCGATGGTGCGGGCGAGGGATCGCTGGGCTGCCGCTGCGGCCTTGGCTGCGTCGGCCGCGTAGCCGAGGGCCTCCTTGGAGTAGGTGCGGGCGTCGGCGGCGTACTGGGCTGCGTTCGCCGCGTGCTGGTAGGCCTCCTTGGCGTCGCCCTTGGCCTGGTCGGCGAGGTTCTTCGCCGCCTGGGCCTCGGCGGCGGCGTTCTTGGCGTGCGCGTCGGCGACCGCCTGCTGCTGCTCCGCGATCGTCTTCGAGGCCTGCCCCGTCAGCACGACCAGGCCGGCCACCGAGTCGGTGTCGACGTAGGGGGAGCCGAGCTGGATCGCGTCGTTGGCGGGGTTGGCGACCTGCTTGGCCGCTTCGCCCGCGTCCACGGCCGCCTGCGCGGTGATGTGGGCGTAGCCCGCGGCCTTCGCGGAGGCGACGAGGGCGTTGCCGGCCTCGGTGTTGGCGGCGTCGGCCTGGGTCTTGGCGTCCTTGGCGTGCTGCTCGGCTTCGTCGGCCAGCTTCACCGCGGTCTTGGCCTCGGTGGCGGCGTCCTGGGATGCCTTGATGGCGTCGGCTGCCGCGCTGGTCGCGGTCTTTACCGCCGCGTCCGCCTTCAGCTTCGCCGCCTGGGCGGCGTCCGCGTCGGAGCGGGCGCGCTTGGCCGCCGCCTCGGCTCGGGTTGCTGCCGCGTCGGCGTCGGCCGCAGCCTTCGTCGCCGCATCCGCTTCGGAACGGGCCTTCGTGGCTGCTGCTTCTGCGTCGTCCGCGTGCTTGTCCGCCTCGTTCGCTGCGGCGCGGGCGGCGGTCGCGGCGTCCCCGGAGTCGAGGGAGTCGGCGTAGGCGTCCTTGGCGTCCGCCTTGGCGCGGGCGGCGGCGGCCTTCTGTTCGGCGTCCCAGGCGTCGTCGCGTTTGTCCTTCGCGTCGTCGCGGGCCGTGACCGCGTCGTCGCGCTTGCCTTCGGCGGTCTTCTCGGCTGCCTCGGCCTTGTCCTTGGCGTCCTTGGCGGCGGCCGCCTGGGTCTCGGCGTTCTTCTTGTGCTCGGCGGCCTCGGCCTGCTTGGCCGCGGCGGTCTCCTTCTCCGCCTTGGCCGTCTTCTCCTCGGCCTCGGCGGCCAGCCGCTTGGCGTGGGCGTCGGCGGCGGCCGCCTTCGCGTCGCCCTCGGCCTTGAGGGCGTCGGTGAGCTTGGCCTCCGCGGTCTCCTTGTCCTTCTTGGCGTTGTCCCGGTGGATCTTCGCGGCGTCGGCCGCGGCCTTCGCCTGCCATTCGGCCGCCTTGGCGGCTTCCTTGCGGAACTCGGCCTTGGACTGCGCGGCTTGGGCCAGGGCACGCTGCGTGATGGTCTGTGTGTCGCCGGCGGAGGCCCGAGTGGCGGCCTCGGCCGTCTCGGCGGCCTTCTCCATCGCTTGCAGAGCAGCGACCGACCCCTTGGTGACCTGGTCCTTCTGCTGGCCGACCAGCAGACCCCGGCCCCTGGGTGCGCCGTTGGTGTCGGCGATGCCATAGGCGGCCTGGATGGCCGAGTCCGACGTCGTGGCGGCCTTCTGTGCCGTGGCGAGCTGCGCCTTGAGGGCGGCGAGCTGCTTCTTCGCCTCCGCCTGCGCGTTCGTGATGCTCGCCTTGGCCTTGTCCACGTCGGCCTTCGCCGGCGCGCTGCCCGTGTGCCCCTTGGGCACGATGCGGAACTTCTGCGCGGCGGAGCCGTTGCACGCGTTGAGCAGGGCGTCCTTGCCGTTGTCGAACGTGGCCAGGTTCAGGCATTTGTCCGTGGCGATGTTGCGCAGTTCGCCCGCGGCGCGGACGTTGAACGTCCACTGCTGTGCCTTGCTGCTGCCGCAGTCCCTGATCTGGATCTTCGTACCGTTGGCGTTGGCGCCGTTCAGCACCTCCAGGCATTTCTGCGCGTTGACGTTCAGGAGCGTGTAGTGGCCGTCGTAGACACCCCACAGCTGCCACTGGGCGCTGCTGCTGTTGCAGCTGTTGATCTGGACCGGGGAGCCGTTGGTCTTGGCGGATCCCTGGACCTCAAGGCACTTGCCGGCGGCGCCCGGCACCTGGATCTGCAGCGGGGCGTCACCGATCCAGTTGAGGCCGCCCTCGGTGTAGTAGTCCAGCCAGCGGGTGGAGTAGTCCGCGATCCACGACTGGCCCAGGACGTTGCCCAGGGTGAAGGTGCCGTCCTGCAACGCCTTCGTGGCGGCGACGTTGGCGGCGAGGATCTGCTGGCGCTGCGTGGCCTGGGAAGCGATCTCCTGCTGCCACTCGGCGGACGCCTGCGCGACCTCCTTGCCGAGAACCCGGTCCGGGTCGATCGGGTCGTGCCACGCGCACGTGCCGAAGCGGGCCTTCAGGTCCTCGACCGCGATACGGAACTCCGTGCTGTCCGGAGCCGGGGCCGTGCGCGGAAAGCCGCCCGAGGACAGGAAGATACGGGCGTCGTCGGCGAAGACCCGAGGAACGAACAGCTGATTGGGTTCGATCTTGCCGGAGTTCTTCTTCCACAGCGCCCATGCCTGCTGCTCCTCCGGTGTCCCCCCGGTGGTGTACAGCTGGTCGCCGATCGCGACCGCGGCAGCCTTCGTGCCGTCGTCAGCGGTGGGCGATGTCTCGTAGAACGGGGAGAACAGGTCGATCGACTTGAAGTACGCCTGGTACAGCCACGGAAGCAGGCCGATCCGGTCGTAGATCTCGTGCGGTCCCTGCGGCTCCCCAGGGTACGAATCCAGGCCACTGACGGCGTTGGTCCACACCATCCATTGGTCTTCGGCCTTCCTCTGCCACTGGAAGGTGTTGTCGTCGTCGGCCTTATAGGCCTGGTGCAGAGGGGTGTTGGTGTTGTAGAGGTCCCGGTCGAGCTTCTGGTGGAGCTGGTCCGCTGGCAGCCCGATGGCGCCCTGTGCCAGGGCGAAAAGGTTCGGTCCGCCCTCGCGGAGGGCGTAAGCGGCCAGACACTGGTCCCCGCGCAGTTGTTCAGCGGCCTTGATGTCGTAGCCGTCGTAGGAATCCCCCACGAGGCTTGCGTCATCGTGGTGCGAGAGATCGGCGAGGTCGGGTCGCACAGCAAGGCCGGCGACGACCGCGACTGCGGTCAGCAGAAGGATGATTCGGGCAACTAGCCCTGAATGTCGTGGAGTTGGTAGGAGCAATCTTCCTGGGCGGGATCTTCCTGGGCGGGAAGGCAACGGAGCACCACTTTCCTCGGAGTGTGGATGCGCCGGTTGATCGGCCGATGCTCCGCAGAGCAATGCATTGCAAGGTGTCTCACGGAGACTCAGAAGTGCAGGCCCCTGGCCGGGCTCTCGCACATGGATGGCCAGTACGACGGCATGGCGATGCAACCCCTCCCCGTGAGCGACGGCGTTCCCCCGGTCGCTGACTGATGTGCGCGTACGGAGTGGTCAGGCTCCGTCGGTGCGCGGCATCACTGTAGACACACACAGAAGTGTTGGTACAGGTGTTTCTGTGGGGTTTCTGTGTGCGGGGGTGGCTGGCCGACTACCGCCCCGGTGCCGCCAGCTCGCACCAGACCGTTTTGCGATCCGCTCCCAGATCGACGCCCCAACGCTGGGCGAGTACGTCGACCAGCGTCAGACCGCGGCCGGACTCGGCCTCTTTGGAGGCTGACAAGACCGCCTAACATCCCGGCCATGCCTAGACCCTTCGGTTTCACCTATGACCAACGCCCTGACGGCACCGTGACGATCACCCATCAGGGCCGTTCGGCTGGCACGTTGCGTGGTGCACGTGCCGAGAAGTTCCTTGCGGAGGTCGAGTCGGGTGATGCCCAATTGGTGATGGCCCGCTGGACAGGTGCGTACAAGCACGGCAATGAGCGCATGGCACGTAATCACCCGCGCAACCGGCACTAGGCGGATCATGTGACTTCTCGGATCCCGTCTCGTTGGCGTGGCCATGGGGCGGGGAGATCCTACGAACGAAGAGTGGGCCCGGCTGAAGCCTCATCTACCGACGTCCGGTAGCCGGGTCGGCTAGTCGAAGCGGGCAAGATCCCGCAGCCAAGCCGTCGCCGAACTGTCCGACGGCGCCCGCCAGTCACCCCGCGGCGACAGCGAACCCCCCGCCGACACCTTCGGCCCGTTCGGCATCGCAGACCGCTTGAACTGCGCGAACGCGAAGAACCGTCGGCAGAACACCTCCAGCCAGCGCCGGATCTCCGCCAGGTCGTACGCCACCCACTTGGCCTCGGGGAACCCCGGAGGCCAGGCACCGCGCTCGACGTCATGCCAGGCATGCCACGCCAGGAAGGCGATCTTCGACGGCCGGAAGCCGTACCGCAGCACGTGGAAGAGCGTGAAGTCGTGCAGCGCGTACGGGCCGATCTTCGACTCCGTCGACTGCATCTCCTCGCCCGGCACCAGCTCCGGGCTGATCTCGGTGTCGAGGATCGCGGCGAGGATCTTGCCGGTCTCCTCGTCGAACTGCTCGCTGCTGATGACCCATCGGATCAGGTGCTGGATCAGCGTTTTCGGCACGCCGGAGTTGACGTTGTAGTGGCTCATCTGGTCGCCCACGCCGTACGTGGACCAGCCGAGCGCCAGCTCGGACAGATCGCCCGTGCCCAGCACGATCCCGCCCCGCTGGTTGGCCAGCCGGAACAGGTAGTCCGTCCGCAGCCCCGCCTGCACGTTCTCGAAGGTGACGTCGTACACCGGCTCACCGGCCGCGAACGGATGCCCCATCTCCTGCAGCATCAGCCGTGCCGTCGGCGTGATGTCCAACTCGGCCGCGGTGACACCGAGCGAGCGCATCAGCGCGTGCGCGTTGTCCTTCGTGTGGTCGCTGGTGGCGAAACCGGGCAGCGTCCAGGCCAGGATGTCGCTGCGCGGCCGTCCCGCCCGGTCCATCGCCCGCGCGGCGACGATCAGCGCATGCGTGGAGTCGAGGCCGCCGGACACCCCGATGACCACCTTCGGGCCGCCGATCGACGCGAGGCGCTGCTGAAGGCCCTCGACCTGGATGTTGTACGCCTCGAAGCAGTCCAGGGCGAGCCGCTCGGCATCGGCCGGCACGAACGGGAAGCGCTCCAGGCGACGGCGCAACCCCAGATCGGTGACCGGCGGTTCGAGCTCGAACCCGACCGTGCGGAAGTCACTCGTCCGCGCCCGGTGCGTGCGCCGGTTGTCGTCGAAGGTTCCCATCCGCGCCCGCTCCTGCCGCAGCAGGTCGAGGTCCACGTCGGCGATCGCGTACTCGTCGCCCAGCGGGAACCGCTCGGTCTCGGCCAGCAGCACGCCGTTCTCGTAGACCATCGCCTGGCCGTCCCAGGACAGGTCGGTGGTCGACTCGCCGAGTCCGGCCGCCGCGTATACGTACGCGGCGAGGCAGCGGGAGGACGCCGAGCGGCACAGCAGCTTGCGGTCCTCGGCCCGTCCGACCGTGATCGGGCTGCCGGAGAGGTTGACGAGGAGGGTCGCACCGGCGAGGGCCGCCTCCGCGCTGGGCGGCACCGGCACCCACATGTCCTCGCAGATCTCCGCGTGCAGGACGAGCCCGGGGACGTCGTCCGCCGCGAACAGCAGATCCACGCCGAAGGGGACCGTCTCGCCGCCGACCCGGATCGAACCACCGCGCTCGTCCGCACCGTCGGCGATCTGCCGGCGCTCGTAGAACTCCCGGTAGTTCGGCGGGTACGACTTCGGTACGACACCGAGGACGCGGCCGCGGTGCACGATCACCGCGCAGTTGTAGATCCGGTTGCGGTGCCGCAGCGGGGCGCCGACCACCAGTACCGGCAGCAGATCCGCCGAGCCGGCCACAACCTCACCGAGTGCCTGCTCGACCTGGTCGAGCAGCGCGTCCTGCAGCAGCAGGTCCTCGATCGAGTAGCCGCAGAGCACCATCTCCGGGAAGACGGCGACGGCGACCCCCTCCTCGGCGCACCGGCGTGCGTGGCGCAGGACCGCTTCGGCGTTGGCATGCGGGTCCGCGATGACGGTGTGGCCCGTACACGCGGCGACGCGTGCGAAGCCGTGCTGATAGATCGACCAGAAGTTCAAGGCAGGCACGAACGCCAGTGTAATCGTCAGAGCGACGCGATGGGTGGTGCGGGGGTCATGGGCGCCCCGGACAAGCCTCCGGAGATGCCTCAGGCACACCTCAGGCACACCTCAGGCATGCCCCAGGCACGCCGAAGGGGCGCGGGATGAACAACATCCCGCGCCCCTCAGCTGCCGTTACCGGCGGTGCGGTGCCTTACTGGCCCTTGTACGACTCCACGTAGCCGGTCGAGGGCGAGCCCACGCCGGTGACGTCGTCGTAACCCTTGACCGCGGACAGCGAGCTGTCCTTGCCGAGGCTGCGGACCGAGGTGGCCAGGCCGCCGGTGGCGTCGTAGCCGTTGACGAAGTCGACGCGCGCGACGGCGAGGTCCTTGCCCGTCGGCTTGTCGACGACGTCGTGGTAGACGGCCTTGCCGTACCGGGCGTAGATCTCCGGGTTGGCGAAGCCGAGCGCCTTGCCGCCGTGCGCCTCCTGGGCCAGTGCCTGGACGGCCGCGATGACCGGCGCGGCGAGCGAGGTGCCGCCGATGCGGTACTCGTCGTACGCCTGGGTCTTCCCGTCCGGCAGGGTCTGGGTCTGGCCGACCAGGAAGCCGGTGTTCGGGTCGGCGATCGCCGCGATGTCCGGAACGACGCGGTTGCCGTCGGCGCTGTTGGCCGTGGCGAGCGCGTTCGGGACGATGCCCTTCTGGTAGTAGGGCTCGGCGACCGTCTTGCTCGTGCCGCCGCCCGCACCCGAGGTGAACGCGCCGGGGAAGTTGGTCCAGCTCTTGCCGTCCGCGGACAGCAGAGCCTTCTCGGTGCCCCAGCCGGTCTCCCACTGGTACGTGTCGTTCTTGCCGACCGCCAGCGAGGTACCGCCGACCGCCGTCACCCACGCCGAGTTGGCCGGGGTGTCGACCTGCTTCGTACCGGTGTTGGCGACCTCGTCGCCGTTGTCACCGGAGGAGAAGTAGAAGCCGATGCCCTCGACCGCGCCGAACTGGAACACCTGGTCGTACGCGGCGGCGAGGTCCGGGGTCTGGTTGGCCTCGATGTCGCCCCACGAGTTGGACACGATGTCGGCGAGGTGCTTGTCGACCACCTTGCTCAGCGAGTCCAGCAGGTCGTCGTCCAGGCAGGACGCGGAACCCACGTACGTGACGTCCGCGGCCGGCGCGACCGCGTGCACGGCCTCGACGTCCAGGGTCTCCTCGCCGTACCAGCCGGCGGCGGAGCAGTCCTTGGTGTTCGTGTACTTCTTGGGCAGCACCTGGTGCAGCTGCCCGGTCGTCCACTTGGCGTCGCCGTGCTTGCCCGCGTAGGTCTGCGCGTCGAAGGCGATCGACGGCGAGGCGTACGCGTCCGTGATGGCGACGCGGACACCCTTGCCGGTGTACTTGCCCGCACCGTAGGCGGCACGCAGCTGCTTGCCGGTGTAGCCCTTGATCGCGTACGGGACCTTCGAGCCGTACGCGTCCGGCAGCGTGCTCGCGATGTTCGAGCCGAAGTACGAGGAGAACGGCCCGGAGTTGCGGAACACGGTCTCCGGCGGCGGCAGCTGGTCGTCGTGGGTCGCCTTGTGCGGCGCGTTGTCCAGGCCGGTGACGGTCAGGACGGCGCTTTTCAGGCTCTCCGGGACGGAGGCGGTCTTCGCCGGAGCCCGGTAGGTCTTCGAGCCCTTGGTGTAGTTGTGCAGCTGGGTGCCGAACGCCTTCTCGGCGGCGGCCACGTCACCGGAGACGGAGACGTAGTGCTGCGTGACGCCCGTGACCTTCAGGCCCGCGGACCTCAGCCACGACTTGACCGCGGCCACCTGGGCCTTGGTCGCGCCGTAGCGTGCCTTTGCCTGCTTGGCGCTCAGGTACTTGCCGTACGAGGCCGAGCTGGGGTCGGACACGGCCTTCGCGTACTCGGCGAGACCGGCTGCGTCCTTGCCCGCGAAATAGACCCTGAGGTTGACCTGGGCGCCGTTGGAGGAGTCGCCCTTGTCCGCCTTGGCCGTCGCCCACGCGGGCTTGGTGCCCGCGAGTGCGTTCCGGCCCGGGTTGTCCGCGGCGTGCGCCGCGGGTATGCCGAGCGCCAGCGCACCCGCGACCATGGGCAGAGTTGCTGCCATGCTCACGGCGCGCAGTTTGGCGCGGTTGGATCTCATAGAACCCCCTGCGATGCGGTTCTTCGCATGTGTGGTCGGTCGTCGCTGTGATCCGCGTAGATGTCCCGCTCCGCGGCGGAGGCGCGGGCATTGGATCAAGCGATGGGGGCCACTCTTTCCCTGAACCGTCCATGCCAGGGGAATGTGAAAGCCAAGAGAAGCTCAAGGAACCGTCATGTAGGGCGATTTGAGGCTTTCGTTCTTACGGCAGTGTTACGGAGCTGCTAAGAACGCGCTTTCGCTCCCCGCTCCTTGAGCATGCCCGCCATCAGCTCGATCTCCGACTGCTGCGCGTCGACCATGCCCTGCGCGAGACTCTTCTCCACCCCGACCTTGCACTTGGCGACACAGCCCTCGGCCATGTGGATGCCGCCCTTGTGATGGTCCGTCATGAGCTGCAGGTAGAAGACCTCGGCCTGCTTGCCGTTGAGCGTGCCGAGCTTCGTCATCTCCGTGTTGGTCGCCATGCCGGGCATCAGCGAGCCGTCGCCGCGCTCGGGCATGTCGCCCATGCCCATCCACGACATCGGCGGCTTCGCCGACACCTTCGGCAGCCCCCACAGATCCAGCCAGCCCAGCAGCATGCCGCGCTGGTTGGCCTGCGTCTGCGCGATGTCGTAGGCGAGCCGCCGCACTTCCGCGTTCTTCGTACGGTCGCGCACGATGTACGACATCTCGACGGCCTGCTGGTGATGCACCGCCATGTCCCGCGCGAACCCGGCGTCCGCGGAGTCGGCGGACGGTGTGCTCACGCCGCTGCCCGACCCGCCGTCCTCGGCGACCGCGTAGGTGATCGCCCCCGCGGCGACGAGCGCGGCCGCCGCTGCCCCGGCGATCCACCCGATGTGCTTCCTCATGTCACATCGTCCCGCCGGTGCACGAGGCACCCGGCTCCGGGGTCTGCTTGCCCTGGACGTACGTCTCGAAGAACTTGGCGACCTTCGGGTCGTCGGCGCTCGTCACGCTCAGCTGGTGCCCCCACGCCGACAGCTCGATCGGCGAGCTCTGGTTCGTGTACGGGCTCATCAGCGAGTACGGCGTCTGCTTCACCTTCGCCGCCAGCTTGTCCACGTCGGACTTCTTCGCCTTGTCGGTGTACGTCACCCAGACCGCGCCGTGCTCCAGGGCGTGCACGGCGTTCTCGTCGTGCACGGCCTTGGTGTAGACGTCGCCGTTGCAGTTGAGCCAGACCTGGTTGTGGTTGCCGCCGACCGGCGGGTGCATCGGGTAGCTGACGGTCCCGGTGACATGGGTGCGGGCCAGCTTGCCCGTCCAGGTCCGCACCCCGTCCTTGCCGGTGACGAAGTGCCCCTTGCCGTCGCCCGAGGACGTGGTGTCGCTCGCCTTGTCGTTCTTCTTGCCGTCCTGCGACTTCACGATGAAGACACCGCCGACCACCAGAGCGGCGACGACCAGCACGCTCGCGCCGATCGTCAGGATCCGGTTGCGCCGCTCGCGGGCCTGCTCGGCACGCCGCATCTCCTCTATTCGCGCCTTGCGTGCCGCGCTGCTGCTCTTCTTGGCGGTGGCCATCGCAGTGTCCTTCTGGGGGAATCGGGTGGGGAGTGGGAAAAAATGTCGGTCGGGTCGCCTGATGGTAGTGGGAGAGCGGTGACGTTTTGCAGACGGGGCAAGGGAAAGCCGGGCCTGCGGAGGCGCTCGTCACCTTCTGCCGGGCCTCCCATTACGGATGTCGGTCCGAGCAGGCAAGATGGGCGGTGAGCAGTACACCCGCCGTTGGTGAGGCGTTCAGCCCCGGGTCAGTCGGCCGATCATGGTCGGCAACGCGGACGAAATGCTGTTGTGGTGTGATGCTCAGGTGCCCGACCGCCTCCTGCGGGACAGGGAGACAGGCGGCCTGACCAGCAAGGATGGGGAAGCGGAAGATGGACAAGCAGCAGGAGTTCGTGCTCCGGACCTTGGAGGAGCGCGACATCCGGTTCGTACGCCTGTGGTTCACGGACGTGCTGGGCTTCCTCAAGTCCGTCGCCGTGGCCCCGGCCGAGCTGGAACAGGCCTTCGACGAGGGCATCGGCTTCGACGGCTCGGCCATCGAGGGCTTCGCCCGCGTATACGAGTCCGACATGATCGCCAAGCCGGACCCGTCGACCTTCCAGATCCTGCCCTGGCGTGCCGAGGCCCCCGGCACCGCCCGCATGTTCTGCGACATCCTCATGCCGGACGGCTCGCCGTCCTTCGCCGACCCGCGCTACGTCCTCAAGCGCGCCCTGACCCGCGGCTCCGACCTGGGCTTCACCTTCTACACCCACCCGGAGATCGAGTTCTTCCTGCTGAAGGACCGCCCGCTGGACGGCACGCGCCCGACGCCCGCCGACAACTCCGGCTACTTCGACCACACCCCGCAGAACATCGGCATGGACTTCCGCCGCCAGGCGATCACCATGCTGGAGTCGATGGGCATCTCCGTCGAGTTCTCCCACCACGAGGGCGCCCCGGGCCAGCAGGAGATCGACCTGCGCTACGCCGACGCGCTCTCCACGGCGGACAACATCATGACGTTCCGCCTGGTCATGAAGCAGGTGGCGCTGGAGCAGGGCGTGCAGGCGACCTTCATGCCGAAGCCCTTCTCCGAGCACCCGGGCTCCGGCATGCACACCCACCTCTCCCTCTTCGAGGGCGACCGCAACGCGTTCTACGAGTCGGGTTCGGAGTACCAGCTCTCCAAGGTCGGCCGCTCCTTCATCGCGGGCCTGCTCAAGCACGCGGCGGAGACCTCCGCGGTCACCAACCAGTGGGTGAACTCCTACAAGCGCATCTGGGGCGGCTCGGAGCGCACGGCCGGCGCCGGCGGCGAGGCGCCCTCCTACATCTGCTGGGGTCACAACAACCGCTCGGCCCTGGTCCGTGTCCCGATGTACAAGCCCGGCAAGACGGGCTCCGCGCGCGTCGAGGTCCGCTCCCTGGACTCCGGCGCCAACCCGTACCTGGCCTACGCGGTCCTCCTGGCCGCCGGCCTGAAGGGCATCGAGGAGGGCTACGAGCTCCCGCCGGGCGCCGAGGACGACGTCTGGGCGCTCTCGGACGCCGAGCGCCGCGCCATGGGCATCGAGCCGCTCCCGCAGAACCTCGGCGAGGCGCTCACCCTGATGGAGCGCAGCGACCTGGTCGCCGAGACCCTGGGCGAGCACGTCTTCGACTTCTTCCTGCGCAACAAGCGCCAGGAGTGGGAGGAGTACCGCTCCGAGGTGACGGCGTTCGAGCTGCGGAAGAACCTGCCGGTGCTGTAAGCGCAGGTCAGAGCGGGTTTTCCGCTGATGCGGCGAATGGGGCCGACGGTCACGGACCGTCGGCCCCATGGCGTCTCACTGCGTCTCAGGAGGCCCAGATCCCCGTGATGTCCGACGCCGAGGCCGCGTTGCCCGCGTGGGTCGTCAGGCCCTGCGAGTCCTCCAGGGTGCGGAGCAGGTCGTAGTGGTTGTACTTGGTGGAGCTGGTGGAGCCCGCCGTGACCGGCTGGCCGTAGAGGACCGTCGGGATGCGGTTGCCGGACAGGCGGTTGTCCTCGTCGAAGGTGATGACGAGGAGGCTGTTGTGGGTGGCTGCCCAGCTGGCGTAGGCGCCGAGGTTGTTCTTGATCCAGGTGTCGCCGGTCGACACCGAGCAGTCGTGCATGTCGCTGCACAGGTCGGGGGTGACGAAGGAGACGTCGGGGAGGGTGGAGAAGTCGGTCGGAAAGGCGTCGAAGGTCTTCGCGGACGACGTCGGTACGTTGCCGAAGCCGAACCACGGGTTGTGCTTCTGGGCGTAGTCGCCGTCGCTGCAGGTCGTGTCGCCCTCGCTCGGCAGCGACTCGTTGTAGCTGGCCCAGGTCTTGCCGGCGGCGATCAGTTCGGAGCCGAGGTTGTCGGCCGAGGAGAAGCCCGGGGTGACACAGCTGTCGTCGGTGACGCCCTGGGTGGAGCCCGAGAACAGCGCGTAGTAGTTGGGCTGGCTCGGATGGGTCTCGGCGTAGGACTGGGTGAGGCTCGCGCCACCGGTCCTGAGCGAGTTGATGTACGGGGCCTTGGACGAGCCGATCACCTGGCTGTACGCGTGGTTCTCCATGACCACGACGACCACGTGGTCCGGGGACGGCACCCCGGACGCGGCGGACGAGGAGCCGCCGAGGCCGGTCCACAGGCCGACGGCCGCGGCCGTGAAGGCGAGCGCGGACGCCACGGCCGTACGGCTGCGGCGAAACGGCGAAGGGCCAGAACGAACGGCGCGGGCAGAGCTGCTGCCGGGCACATCAACCTCCGGTGGGGGTAGGACGGGGGCGGCGGTGCGGACAGAGCATGCTCACGTCAAGATGCCCGCGTCCCACTCCACCCAACCCGGAGGATGAAGATCGGGTGAACTACTGCCGGGCGGCCAGGTCGGCCAGCACCTGGTGCAGCGGCTCCGTCTCCCGGCGCTTGTACTCCTGGATCGCCCAGCCGTTGCCGTCAGGGTCCTTGAAGTACATGAAGGTGGCGCCGTCCTGAGGGGCGAACTGGACGGGTTCGCTGACGTCCAGGCCACGGGCGGTGAGTTCCTCGTACGCCGCCTTCGCGTCCGTCACGCACAGCTGCATCCCGTGGTACGTCCCCGGCTGCGGCGTCCCGGTCGGCACCTGCAGCCCGTCGACCAGCGCGATCGAACACCCCGAGCCGGGCGGGGTGAGCTGCACGATCCGCACCCCCTCCATCACCTCGCCGTCGAGGTCCACATGGAAGCCGACCTTGTCCCGGTAGAACTCCTTGGCCCGGTCCACGTCCGAGACCGGCAGCAGGATCACTTCGAGGCTCATCTCCATGGAGCGACTCCCTTGTCGTTGCGTCGGTCGTACGTCACTCGAATCGCCACCGCGTCTGGCTGAACGGCTCCCCCTTACCGAAGCCGAAAACGGTGCGGGGCGCCACAGAGAATACGAACGCAGGCCCGCCACCGTGGTGGAACGCACCGTCCCGTACCTCGAAGTGCCAGAAGCTGCCGTACTTGGCCTCCCACGCGGCGGGCCGGCTCGCGCAGCCGGCCGTCCTCGGCCACGCGCACCGCCTCGCCCTCCACGACCAGGTCGAACCCCTTGTTCCAGCTGTTGCTGCCGGTCGTCAGCACGACCTGCGGATTGCCCGCGAGGTTCTTCGCCTTGCGCTCCTCGGGCCCCGTGCAGAAGTGCAGCGCACCGTCCGCCCTCCCCCACGCTCGGCTTCGCTCGCGCGGGAGGTGCCCCCATCGCGGGCAGCGGTGTCACATGCGGCCGCCCGTCCGGCCGCACCGTCGAGATCCAGAACAGCTCGGCCTCCGCGAGCAGCGCCTCGGCCTCGGACCAGGCGGTCGCGGTGGCCTGCGGGTCGCTGTAATCGGGGTCGAGACGGGTCTGCGGGTCGTTGTCCGCCATGGGCTGCCACTCCTCGTACCGGAGAATCCGTGCAGGAAGCCCTGCGAAGAGAAGACCGCGTCCGCCGGGGGAACTCATCGGTCCTCCCGCCCCGGCGCTTGTGTCAGTGTCTCCGGTTACGCTCGGGCCAGTACGACCTTGATCCGACAGGAGGACGGGGATGACGGTGCCTGGGCGCAGGAGCAGTACCTTCACGCGGCTGCTTCGGCACGGGTTCACCGATCCTTCCGCCGCCGAGCGGCTGCTCGACAGCGCGGAGCTCATGCCCGTGCGCAACGACCCGGTGCTGCTCGAAGCGCTGGGTGCGACCGCCGACCCGGACCTCGCGCTGCTCGGTCTGGTACGGCTGCTGGAGGCCCAGCCCGGCCCGACCGCGCGCCGCGAGCTGCTCGACACGCTGATAGCGGCCAAGCCGCTGCGCGACCGGCTGCTCGGCGTGCTCGGCGCGTCCGCCGCGCTCGCCGACCATCTGGCCCGGCACCCGCGCGACTGGGAGGCGCTGGTCACCTACGAGCCGCAGGACCTGCACCCGGGGGTGGAGGAGTTCGAGCGGGGGCTCGCGGAGGCCACCGACCCCGTCTCCCTGCGCGTCGCCTACCGCCGCTGCCTGCTGTCCATCGCCGCCCGTGACGTGTGCGGCACCACCGACCTCGCCGAGTCCGCCGCCGAGCTCGCCGACCTGGCCACCGCCACCCTGCGCGCCGCCCTCGCCATAGCCCGCGCCGCCGCGCCCGAGGACGCCGCGCTGTGCCGGCTCGCGGTCATCGCGATGGGCAAGTGCGGCGGCCATGAGCTCAACTACGTCTCCGACGTCGACGTGATCTTCGTGGGCGAGGCCGTCGACGGGGCCGACGAGGGCAAGGCCCTGCGCTCCGCGACCAAGCTCGCCTCGCACATGATGCGGATCTGTTCCGAGACGACGGTGGAGGGGTCCATCTGGCCGGTCGACGCCAATCTGCGCCCCGAGGGCAGAAACGGCCCGCTGGTCCGCACCCTCTCCAGCCACCTCGCCTACTACCAGCGCTGGGCCAAGACCTGGGAGTTCCAGGCGCTGCTCAAGGCCCGCCCGGTGGCCGGCGACATCGAGCTCGGCGAGGAGTACGTCGCCGCCCTCGAACCCCTCGTCTGGAAGGCCGCCGAGCGGGAGAACTTCGTCGCCGACGTCCAGAAGATGCGCCGCCGGGTCGTCGAGAACATCCCCGCCGCCGAGATCGACCGCGAGCTGAAGCTCGGCCCCGGAGGCCTGAGGGACGTCGAGTTCGCCGTACAGCTGCTGCAGCTGGTGCACGGCCGGGCGGACGCTGCGCTGCGCAGCGGCACCACCCTGGACGCGCTGCAGGCGCTGGCCGCGGGCGGGTACGTGGGGCGGGCGGACGCCGTGCAGCTCGATGAGGCGTACCGCTTCCTGCGGTCCATGGAGCACCGGATCCAGCTCTACCGCCTGCGCCGCACCCACCTCGTCCCCGAGGACGAGGCCGACCAGCGGCGCATCGGGCGCTCGCTCGGCCTGCGCGCCGACCCGGTCGCCGAGCTCAATCGTGAATGGCGGCGGCACGCGGCCGTCGTACGCCGTCTGCACGAGAAGCTCTTCTACCGCCCGCTGCTCGACGCGGTCGCCCAACTCGCGCCCGGCGAGGCCCGGTTGAGCCCGGAGGCGGCCCGTGAGCGGCTGGTCGCGCTCGGCTACGGCGACCCGGCCGCCGCCCTGCGCCACCTGGAGGCGCTGGCCTCCGGGGTGACCAGAAAGGCCGCCATCCAGCGGACTCTGCTGCCGGTGCTGCTCGGCTGGTTCGCGGACTCCGCCGACCCGGACGCCGGCCTGCTCAACTTCCGCAAGGTCTCCGACGCGCTCGGCAAGACCCCCTGGTATCTGCGGCTGCTGCGGGACGAGGGCGCGGCGGCCGAGAACCTCGCACGTGTGCTGTCCGCCGGGCGCCTCGCCCCCGACCTGCTGATGCGCGCCCCCGAGGCGGTGGCCCTGCTCGGCGACGGCGACGGCGGGGGTCTGGAGCCGCGGGAGCGGTCCCAGCTGGAGCAGGAGATCCTCGCCGCCGTCGGCCGCGCGGAGAACGCACAGCAGGCGGTCACCGCGGCCCGCGGCGTCCGTCGCCGCGAGCTGTTCCGTACGGCCGCCGCCGACATCGTCGGCTCCTACGGCACCGAGACCCAGCCGGCCGCCGCCGACCAGGGCGCGCTGGTGGACCTGGTCGGCGGCGCGGTGTCCGACCTGACGGCCGCGACCCTGGCGGGCACGCTGCGCGCGGTGGTGCGCGACGGCTGGGGCGACACCCTGCCGACCCGGTTCGCCGTGATCGGCATGGGCCGCTTCGGAGGACACGAGCTGGGCTACGGCTCCGACGCGGACGTGATCTTCGTGCACGAGCCGCGGGAGGGCGTGCCCGAGCAGGAGGCTTCGGAGGCCGCGAACCGGGTCGTCTCCGAGATGCGGCGGCTGCTGCAGATCCCGAGCGCGGACCCGCCGCTGCTGATCGACGCGGACCTGCGGCCCGAGGGCAAGTCCGGCCCGCTGGTGCGGACACTGAAGTCGTACGAGGCCTACTACCGCCGCTGGTCCCTGGTCTGGGAGTCCCAGGCGCTGCTGCGGGCCGAGCCGGTCGCCGGGGACGAGGAGCTGGGGCGTTCCTTCATCGAGCTGATCGATCCCCTGCGGTATCCGGCGGAGGGACTCGGCGACGACGCCATACGGGAGATCCGCCGCCTCAAGGCCCGTATGGAGTCCGAGCGGCTGCCGCGCGGCGCCGACCCCAAGCTGCACACCAAGCTCGGGCCCGGCGGCCTGTCCGACGTCGAATGGACCGTGCAGCTGCTCCAGCTGCAGCACGGCTGGGCCGAGCCGGGCCTGCGCACCACCCGAACCCGGGAGGCACTGGCGGCTGCGGCCGCGGCCGGGCTGATCTCGGCCGAGGACGCGTCCATCCTGGACGAGGCATGGGTCCTGGCCACCCGCGTGCGCAACGCCGTGATGCTGGTGCGCGGCCGTGCAGGGGACACCTTCCCTTCGGGCGTGCGTGAACTGGCCGCGGTGGGGCGGTACTTGGGGTACGGGGACGGACACGTGGGGGACATGCTGGACGGGTACCGCCGTACGGCGCGGAGGGCTCGGGCCGTGGTGGAGGTGCTGTTCTACGGGGCGTAGGACGGTAGGGGTGCGCGTCCCTGGGGGCTCCGCCCCCAGACCGCCGTTCGGCCCTTGAGGGGCCTCGTCCTCAAACGCCGGACGGGCTGGGTATGGCTGGCCTGCGCCTTGCCTTCAGGGACGCTGGGCTGTGTCCACTTGCGGCTCCGCCGCGGGGCGCGACCAGCCACGACGGCGCTGCAGACGATCGACGGCTCGGCCCGGCACTTCCGGCAGCGCATACGGCAGCACGCCGTACCAGACCCGCGCCACCGCGAACCCGAACGCCAGACACAGCAAACCCCCCACCGCATCCAGCCAGAAGTGATTGGCTGTAGCCACGATCACCGTCAGCGTCACCACCGGGTACAAAAGACCAAGGACCCGCACCCACGGCACCCTGGCCAGCGCGAAGATCGTCAGCCCGCACCACACCGACCACCCGATGTGCATGGACGGCATCGCGGCGTACTGGTTCGACACGTGCTTCAGGTCCCCGGAGGCCATCGACCCCCAGGTCTGATGGACCATGACCGTGTCGATGAAGGTGCTGCCGTTCATCAGCCGGGGCGGCGCGAGCGGATACAGGTAGTAACCGACCAGAGCCACACCCGTCGTCGCGAACAACACCAGACGGGTCGCCGCATAGCGGCCCGGGTGACTACGGTAGAGCCACACCAGGACACCCAGTGTCACCACGAAGTGCAGCGTGGCGTAGTAGTAGTTCATGCCGACGATCAGCCAAGTCACCGAGTTCACGGTGTGGTTGACCGACACCTCGACGGCGATGCCGAGATGGTGCTCCATCTGCCACAGCCAGTCGGCATTGCGCAGCGCCTGACCGCGCTGTTCCGGAACCGCGTTGCGGATCAGTGAGTACGTCCAGTAACTCACCGCGATCAGAACGATCTCGAACCAGAGATGGGGGCGGCGCGGGGTACGCAGCCGGCGCAGGAATTCCGGCCCGCTCACGGCCGTGAGGGAGTCGGGAGCGGCCGTCTGTTCACGGTCGTCCAGACTGGTCACGGTCGAGTCACCCATGGGCACAAAGTCTGCCAGAAACGCCTTCTGCGACCGATCATCCCGCGGTCGGGTTCGCGTCGCATGTTCTACAACAGACAGACGTGCGCGCCTACTCCCGACGCACTGCACGAAATCGAGGATTCTCCGCCCTAGGGACGATTCCGGTCCCCAGGCGCCGAAGCAGTCGACCCCCGCACCACCAGCTCCGGCATGAACACGAATTCACTGTGGGGCGCGGGCGTCCCGCCGATCTCCTCCAGCAACGTACGCACCGCCGCCTGCCCCATCGCCGGGACCGGCTTGCGGATCGTGGTCAGCGGCGGGTCCGTGAAGGCGATCAAGGGGGAGTCGTCGAAGCCCACCACCGAGACGTCCCGCGGGACTTCGAGGCCGAGTTGCCGCGCCGCGCGTATCGCGCCGAGCGCCATCATGTCGCTCGCGCACACCACCGCCGTGCAGTCACGGCCGATCAGCGCGGTGGCGGCGGCCTGGCCGCCCTCCAGGGTGTACAGCGAGTGCTGGACGAGTTCCGTCTCGATCGTCTGCGCGCTCAGGCCGGTCTGGTCCTGCATCGAGCGGATGAAGCCCTCGATCTTGCGCTGCACCGGCACGAAGCGCTTGGGGCCGAGGGCCAGACCGATCCGCACATGTCCCAGCGACACCAGGTGGGTGACCGCCAGTGTCATCGCCGCGCGGTCGTCGGGGGAGATGAACGGCGCCTGCACCTTCGGCGAGAAGCCGTCCACCAGGACGTACGGCACGCCCTGCGCGCGCAGCCGCTCGTAGCGCTCCATGTCGGCGGTGGTGTCGGCGTGCAGTCCGGAGACGTAGATGATGCCGGCGACCCCGCGGTCGACCAGCATCTCCGTCAGCTCGTCCTCGGTGGATCCGCCGGGGGTCTGGGTGGCGAGGACCGGGGTGTAGCCCTGCCGGGTCAGGGCCTGGCCGATCACCTGGGCCAGCGCCGGGAAGATCGGGTTCTCCAGCTCCGGGGTTATCAGGCCCACCAGGCCCTCGCTGCGCTGCCGCAGCCGCACCGGGCGCTCGTACCCCAGGACGTCGAGGGCGGCGAGCACGGACTGGCGGGTGGTGGCGGCGACGCCCGGCTTGCCGTTGAGGACGCGGCTGACGGTCGCTTCGCTCACCCCCGCCTGAGCAGCGATGTCGGCTAGCCGTGTGGTCACAGGGCTGGACTGTACCGGCCGACCGTCACTTTGCACACCAATCGGGCGCCGGGCGCGAGCGGTTGCACGGCCCCGAGCGGGTTGCTGCGTCATCGCGGTCCCTCGTGATTCTGGTGGGCGCCTGGTTCGGCAAGAGCTTGCAGAGTCTTGCACAACACTCCCACGGCCCGCTCAACGGCTTCAATACTCGGTTGCGCGGGGGTCGAGGAGAGGTCACGGGCCGGTAACCTTCGCGCCTCCTTGCAATTTTTTGCTGCAAGACCTTTCGCGCAGCTTTCAACGCTGTTACGTTCACGTCGCCCGGCGGCGGCAACGGCGCAGTCGGCACGACAGCAGGAACGGCAGACGGGGCCGCACCTGCACCACACGGGCTTTCACCCTCAAGGAGAACTCATGCGGCGTGGCATAGCGGCCACCGCGCTGGTGGCGTCCTTCGCCCTGGCGGCGACGGCGTGCGGCGGAAGCGGCAGCGGCGACAAGGCCGACGGTCCGGTCACCATCACCTGGTGGGACACCTCCAACGCCACCAATGAGGCGCCGACGTACCAGGCCCTGATCAAGCAGTTCGAGGCCGCCAACAAGGACATCAAGGTCAAGTACGTCAACGTCCCCTTCGACCAGGCGCAGAACAAGTTCGACACCGCCGCCGGCTCCAAGGGCGCCCCGGACGTGCTGCGTTCCGAGGTCGGCTGGACCCCCGCCTTCGCCAAGAAGAGCTACCTGCTGCCGCTGGACGGCACCGAGGCCCTCAAGGACCAGAGCAAGTTCCAGCCCAGCCTGATCAAGCAGGCCCAGTACGAGGGCAAGACCTACGGCGTGCCGTTCGTCACCGACACCCTCGCCCTCGTCTACAACAAGGCACTCTTCAAGAAGGCCGGCATCACCGAGGCCCCCAAGACCTGGGACGAGCTGAAGGCCGACGCCGCCAAGATCGACTCCAAGGCCAAGGTCTACGGCTACTGGGGCTCCACCCAGTCCTACTACGCGCAGACCTTCCTCTACGGCGAGGGCACCGACACCGTCGACGCCAACGCCAAGAAGATCACCGTGAACTCGGCGCCCGCGAAGAAGGCCTACGGCACCTGGCTGAGCCTCTTCAAGGGACAGGGCCTGCACAAGGCCGACACCACCGCCGACGCCTACGCCCACATCCAGGACGCCTTCGTCAACGGCAAGGTCGCCTCGATCATCCAGGGCCCCTGGGAGATCACGAACTTCTACAAGGGCTCCGCCTTCAAGGACAAGTCCAACCTCGGCATCGCCACCGTCCCGGCCGGCTCCGCCGGCAAGGCGGGCGCCCCCACCGGCGGCCACAACCTGTCCGTCTACGCCGGCTCGGACTCCGCCCACCAGAAGGCGGCCCTCAAGTTCGTGAACTTCATGACCTCCGCGAAGTCCCAGACGGAGATCGCCCTGAAGAACTCCACGCTGCCGACCCGCGACGACGCCTACACCGCCGAGGTCAAGGCCGACCCGGGCATCGCCGGCTACCAGACGGTCCTGCCCTCGGCCCAGCCGCGCCCGGCGCTGCCCGAGTACAGCTCCCTGTGGACCCCGCTGGACACCGAGCTGAGCAGCATCGCGGGAGGCAAGGAGTCCCTGGACAAGGGCCTGAGCAACGCCGAACTCGCCATGGCCAAGCTGGTGCCGGACTTCAGCAAGTAAGCCCCGAGTGACCGTCGGGTCCGCCTTTGAATGGGGGGACGGACCCGGCGGTCACCGGCCTGTGCCCAGCCACTTCTCAGAGCCGAAGAACTTCCAGAAGGTGTCGAACATGACAGTCGCCATCGACCGCGCCACCGGCAAACGCCACGGTGACCGCGCGCCGCGGCCCGGGCTGGGCCAACGCCTGAAGCAGAGCTACCAGAAGCACTGGTACGCATACGCGATGATCGCCCCCGTGGCGATCGTCCTCGGCGTCCTCGTCCTGTACCCACTCGTGTACGGCCTGTACCTGACGCTCACGGACGCCAACAGCCTCAACACCGCGCGCACGATCGGCGTCAATCACATCGACGCCACGTACAAGTTCGTGGGGCTCCACAACTACAAGGACATCCTCTTCGGTCCCTTGTCCTACGACCGCTTCTGGTCGCACTTCATCTGGACGGTCGTGTGGACGGCCCTGTGCGTGGCACTGCACTACACGATCGGCCTGGGCCTCGCGCTGCTGCTCAATGAGAAGTTCCGCGGCCGTACCCTCTACCGCATGGTCCTGGTCCTGCCCTGGGCCGTGCCCACCTTCGTGACCGTCTTCGGCTGGCGCTTCATGCTCGCCGACGGCGGCATCATCAACACCGCCCTGCACGCCCTCCATCTGCCCCAACCCTCATGGCTGGAGGACACCTTCTGGCAGCGGTTCGCCGCGATCATGGTCAACACCTGGTGCGGTGTGCCGTTCATGATGCTCTCGCTGCTCGGCGGCCTGCAGGCCATCGACGGCACGCTGTACGAGGCCGCCGAGATGGATGGTGCCACCGCCTGGCAGCGCTTCCGCTACGTCACCCTGCCGGGCCTCAGGTCCGTGAGCTCCACCGTCGTGCTCCTCGGCATCATCTGGACCTTCAACCAGTTCGCCATCATCTTCCTGCTGTTCGGCAACACCGCCCCGGATGCCCAGATCCTCGTCACCTGGTCCTACTACCTCGGCTTCGGACAGCAACCGCGCGACTTCGCGCAGTCGGCCGCGTACGGCATCCTGCTGCTGGCCATCCTGATCGTCTTCACCTCCTTCTACCGCCGCTGGCTGAACCGCAATGAGCAGCAGCTCGCGATCTGAGGCAGGAGCTCCCATGAGTACGACCACTGTCGAGACCTCCTCCACGGCGGCTGAGAAGCCGTCCATGGCCGCCCCCGGGCGCCGGGCGCGCCGACGCGGCGAGCGCGGCCCCCTCGCGGCCCTGACCACCCACACCATCCTGATCGTCGCGAGTCTGATCGCTCTTTTCCCGGTCGCCTGGCTGTTCTTCCTGTCCCTCGGCCCGGACAAGGACGACTACCTGCACCCCGGCCAGATCTGGCACACGATGACGTTCGACAACTACTCGTTCGTCCTCCAGCACACCAGCTTCTTCGACTGGCTGAAGAGCACGCTCATCGTGGTGGTCGGCACCACGGTCATCGGTGTGCTGATCGCAGCCAGCACCGGCTACGCGGTCTCGCGCATGCGCTTCCCCGGCTACAAGAAGTTCATGTGGCTGCTGCTTCTGACGCAGATGTTCCCGATCGCGGTACTGATCGTGCCGATGTACCAGATCATGTCGGACCTGGGCCTCATCGACACCTACCAGGGCCTCATCCTGATCAACTGCACCACCGTCGTCCCGTACAGCGCCTGGCTGCTCAAGGGCTACTTCGACACCATCCCCTTCGAGATCGACGAGGCGGGACGGGTCGACGGTTTGTCGCCCTTCGGCACGTTCCTGCGGCTGATCCTGCCCCTTGCCAAGCCCGGTCTCGCGGTCGCGGCGTTCTACAACTTCCTCACCGCCTTCGGCGAGGTCGCCTTCGCTTCGACGTTCATGCTCAGTGACGACAAGTACACCTTCGCCGTGGGCCTGCAGACCTTTGTCAGCGAGCACGACGCCCAGCGCAACCTGATGGCCGCCGCCGCGGTGCTGATCGCGATACCGGTCGCGATCTTCTTCTACCTCGTGCAGAAGAACCTGGTGACAGGCCTCACCGCGGGCGGCACCAAGGGCTGACCCCATGGGGTCCCCAGACCCGAGGCGGCCGCGGTCTCCATCCGACCCCGCTGTGACCGCGGCCGCCTCGTCAAGAAGTCGCCGTACGACACACCACTGACCCAATGACTCCGTTACGTATCAAGGACGCCATGAGCCAGCAGCAGTCCACCGACCCGGCCCCGACCTCCGCCGTAACCACCGTCGCCAAGCGCAGCGACTGGTGGCGGGACGCGGTGATCTACCAGGTCTATCCGCGCAGCTTCGCCGACAGCAACGGCGACGGCATGGGCGATCTGGAAGGCGTACGCTCCCGACTCCCGTACTTGCGCGACCTCGGCGTGGACGCCGTGTGGCTCAGCCCCTTCTACGCCTCCCCGCAGGCCGACGCCGGCTACGACGTCGCCGACTACCGGGCCGTGGACGCCATGTTCGGCAATCTCCTCGACGCCGACGCGCTGATCCGCGACGCCCACGAGCTGAGCCTGAGGATCATCGTCGACCTCGTCCCGAACCACTCCTCCGACCAGCACGAGTGGTTCAAGCGGGCACTGCGGGAAGGCCCCGGCTCCCCGCTCCGCGAGCGGTACCACTTCCGCCCCGGCAAGGGCGAGAACGGCGAACTCCCGCCCAACGACTGGGAGTCCATCTTCGGCGGCCCGGCGTGGACACGCGTCACCGAGCCGGACGGCACACCGGGGGAGTGGTACCTCCACCTCTTCGCCCCCGAGCAGCCCGACTTCAACTGGGAACACCCGGCGGTCGGCGACGAGTTCCGCTCGATCCTGCGCTTCTGGCTCGACATGGGCGTCGACGGCTTCCGCATCGACGTGGCCCACGGCCTGGTCAAGGCGGAGGGCCTGCCCGACCTCGGCACCCACGAGCAGCTGAAACTGCTGGGCAACGATGTCATGCCGTTCTTCGACCAGGACGGCGTGCACGAGATCTACCGCCAGTGGCGCACCATCCTCGACGAGTACTCGGGCGAGCGCATCTTCGTGGCGGAGGCCTGGACCCCGACGGTGGAGCGTACGGCCAACTACGTCCGCCCGGACGAACTGCACCAGGCCTTCAACTTCCAGTACCTGTCGACCGATTGGGACGCGGACGAGCTCCGCAAGGTCATCGACCGCACCCTGGAGGCGATGCGCCCGGTCGGCGCCCCCGCCACCTGGGTCCTGTCCAACCACGACGTCACCCGTCACGCCACCCGCTTCGCCAACGCGCCCGGCCTCGGCACCCAGATCCGCCTGGCCGGCGACCGCGCGCTGGGCCTCAGGCGCGCCCGGGCAGCCACCCTGCTGATGCTGGCGCTGCCCGGATCGGCGTACGTCTACCAGGGCGAGGAACTCGGCCTCCCGGACGTCGTCGACCTCCCGGACGAGGTGCGGCAGGACCCGGCGTACTTCCGCGGCGCCGGCCAGGACGGCTTCCGCGACGGCTGCCGGGTGCCCATCCCGTGGGCGCGCACCGGCTCCTCGTACGGCTTCGGCGACGGCGGCAGTTGGCTCCCGCAGCCCGAGGGCTGGGGCGAGCTGAGCGTCGAGGCGCAGACCGGCGTGCCCGGTTCGACCCTGGAGCTGTACCGCGCCGCCCTCGCCGTCCGTCGTGAACAGTCCGACCTGGGCGCGGGCGACACGGTGGAGTGGCTGCGCGCCCCAGAGGGCGTACTCGCCTTCCGGCGCGGGGAGTTCGTGTGCGTCGCGAACACCGGCGGCGAGTCCGTGACGACCCCGGCGTACGGCCGCGTCCTGCTCACCAGCGGCGAGGTCACCGAGGCGGACGGCGAGACGAAGGTACCGGCGGACACGACGGTGTGGTTCACGACGGCCTGACCCCGCCACCTTCCAGAGGCCTGCCGCCCGACCGGGCGGCAGGCCTCTGCGATGCTCACCGTCATGTCCGACACACCCGCCTTCCCCCAATGGCCCGCGTCCGTCACGACAACGCGCCTGCTTCTGCGCCCCGTTGAGCCACCGGACGTCCCGGCCCACGCCCGCCTGTGGACCGACCCCGATGTGCGTCGCCACCTGGGCGGTCCGGCCGACGAGGGCGTGGTACGTGCCCGCGAGCAGCGGTGCGTGGGTGCGCAGGGGCTCCTCAGTGTCGTACGGAGGGCGGACGGTCTCGTCATCGGCTCCGTGCTGGTGGAGCCGGGGGCGCGGGAGGGCCGTACTGAGCTCTCCTATCAACTGCTGCCCGAACACTGGGGTGTCGGGTACGCGCGCGAGGCCGTGGCGGCCGCCGCTGACTGGGCTCTGGCCATCCGGCCGGGAGCGGACCTCGTCGCCGTCACCCAGGAGGCCAACACGCGCTCCCGGAGGCTCCTCGACGCCCTGGGCGCCACACTCACCGAACGGTTCGTCGAGTTCGGGCAGCCGCAGGTCCTCTATCGGCTGCCGGTTCCCACGTCGTGAAAGTTCTTGCATCAACTTCACACAGCCCGCTGCCTTTTCCGGCAGCGGGCCTTTAACATCTCCGTCACCGCAAGTTGCGGGAAAGTTTCTGCAAGAGCCTTCAATGGTGAAGGAGACCCCCACATGGCACGCAGAACCCTCGCGGCGACCGTCGCCCTCACGGCGGCCGCCCTTGTCATGACCCCGACCGCCGCAGACGCAACTCCGCCCGGGACCAAGGACGTCACCGCCGTCCTCTTCGAGTGGAACTTCGCCTCCGTCGCCAAGGAGTGCACCAACACCCTCGGCCCCGCCGGCTACGGATACGTCCAGGTCAGTCCACCCGCCGAGCACATACAGGGCTCGCAGTGGTGGACCTCGTACCAGCCCGTGAGCTACAAGATCGCGGGCCGGCTCGGAGACGCGACGGCCTTCAAGAACATGATCGACACCTGTCATGCGGCAGGCGTGAAGGTCGTCGTCGACACCGTCATCAACCACATGACCTCGGGCAGCGGCACCGGCACCGGCGGCTCGTCGTACACGAAGTACAACTACCCGGGCCTGTACTCCTCGTACGACATGGACGACTGCACGTCCACCATCAGCGACTACACCAACCGCGCCAACGTCCAGAACTGCGAACTCGTCGGCCTCGCCGACCTGGACACCGGCGAGGAGTACGTCCGCGCCACCATCGCCGGCTATATGAACAGCCTCCTCGGCTACGGCGCCGACGGCTTCCGCATCGACGCGGCCAAGCACATCCCGGCAACCGACCTCGCGAACATCAAGTCCCGGCTGAGCAACCCGTCGGTGTACTGGAAGCAGGAGGTCATCTACGGTGCCGGAGAGGCCGTCCAGCCCACCGAGTACACGGGCAACGGCGACGTCCAGGAGTTCCGCTACGCCTACGACCTCAAGCGGGTCTTCAACAACGAGAAGCTTGCCTACCTCACCAACTACGGCGAGGGCTGGGGTTACATGAACAGCTCGGTGGCGGGTGTCTTCGTCGACAACCACGACACCGAGCGCAACGGCTCGACCCTGAACTACAAGGACGGGGCGAACTACACGCTCGCCAACGTCTTCATGCTGGCCTACCCGTACGGCGCCCCGGACATCAACTCCGGCTATGAGTGGTCCGACAAGGACGCCGGGCCGCCGAACAACGGCCAGGTCAACGCCTGCTGGCAGGACGGCTGGAAGTGCCAGCACGCCTGGCCCGAGATCATCCGCATGGTCGCCTTCCGCAACGCCACCCGCGGCCAGTCGGTGACCAACTGGTGGGACAACGGCAACAACGCCATCGCCTTCGGCCGCGGCAGCAAGGGCTACGTGGCCATCAACCACGAGCCGAGCAGCCTGACCCGCACATACCAGACGTCGTTGCCCGCGGGGACGTACTGCAACGTGCAGAACAACACCAGCGTGACGGTCGACTCCAACGGCCGGTTCAGCGCCACCCTCGGCTCCAACACCGCCCTCGCGATCTACGCGGGCAAGACGAGCTGCTGAGCGGAGAGAAAAGCAGCGGATCCACAACAACCAAAGGGGAACGTGGGATTGACGCTCACCGAGTGTCGTCCTACGTTCCCTGATGTCTGTGGGAGCGCTCCCAGATGGCGTTCCCGTGAAGGGAGCATCATGCAGCGCAGGCTCAGAAAGTGGGCGTTGACGTCCCTCGCGGCCCTGCTGACGGCCGCCGGCACCACCGCGGCCGCCCTGCCGGAGCCGGCCGCCACCACGGCGACCATCAACAGCTCGACCACGTACCAGCCGATCGACGGCTTCGGCTTCTCCGAGCACTTCGGACGAGCGGCCATCATGAACGGCTCGCAGGGATTGTCCGCCCAGCACCAGAAGGAGATCCTCGACCTGCTGCTCAACCGCAGCACCGGAGCGGGGTTGAGCATCCTGCGCCTGGGCATCGACTCCGGCATCCAGCCCACCGATCCCGGCGGCCCGAACGCGACCCCCAAGTACGTGTGGGACGGCGTCGACAAGGGCCAGGTCTGGCTTGCCAAGCAGGCCAGGGCGTACGGGGTGAACCGCTTCTACGCCGACGCCTGGACCGCCCCCGGCTATATGAAGACCAACGGCACCGACGCGAACGGCGGCACCCTGTGCGGACTGTCCGGAGCGACGTGCGCGAGCGGCGACTGGAAGAAGGCGTACGCGAACTTCCTGGTCCAGTACGCCAGGTTCTACCGCCAGGAGGGCATCGGCATCACCGACCTCGGGTTCACCAACGAGCCCGACTGGACGGCGACGTACGACTCCATGCGGCTGACCCCCGCCCAGGCCGTCGAGTTCATCAGGACCTTCGGCCCGATCGCGCGCGCGGCCGGGTACAAGGTCGCCTGCTGCGACTCCTTCGGCTGGGACGAGGAGAAGGCCTACAGCAGCGCGATCGAGGCGGATGCGAAGGCGCGGGGCCTGGTCACCACCCACACCGGCCACACCTACGCCAGCAAGGTCGACGGTCCGCTGCCCACGCACAAGCGCACCTGGATGTCGGAGTGGTCCCCCGACGGCACCACCTGGAACGAGAACTGGGACGACGGCAGCGGCTATGACGGCTTCACCGTCGCCTCCGCCATCCACGACGCGCTCACCAAGGGCAACACCAGCGGCTATGTGTACTGGTACGGCGCCTCGCTGGGCGCCACCCGAGGCCTGATCCAGATGGACGGCGACAGCTACCACGTCTCCAAGCGCCTGTGGGCGATGGCCAACTACAGCCGCTTCATCCGCCCCGGCGCCACCCGCATCGGCGCCACGACCGCCGACGCCGACCTCAAGCTGTCGGCGTTCCGCAACACCGACGGGACGGTGACCGTCGTCGCGCTGAACACCGCCACCAGTGCCACTCCGGTGACCTTCGACCTGAAGAACACGCGAATCCCCAAGGGAACGGCGACCCCGTACCTGACCGACGCCACACACAGCACGGCACAACAGCCGACCGTGGCGGTCAGCAGGAGCTCAATGACAGCCACGGTTCCGGCCCGGTCTCTGGTCACCTACACCATCAGGCGATAGGGCCCGCTCACTTCCAGGTGTCACGGGTGGTGTATCCGGACGAACTGCCCCTCGTGTACGAGCGGTTCGTCCGGACTCCCGGGTCACGGTCCCGGGGCTGTCCTTCTTGGGGAACTCAAGGCTCGTGAAAGTTCTTGCTAGGGGTTTCAAGTCTCTTGCTGTAAACCTTGCGTTAGCGATACGGTCGCGCGGGGTCGGACCCAGAGAGCCGTAATCGCAAGGAGCTCACGCCTGTGATACCGAGATGGCCGGCGCCCCGGACGCGCCGTACCGCCCATGCCGGACGGGTCACGGCCGTCGCCGTGGCCGCCCTCGCCGCAGCCCTGATCCAGCCACTCGCGGCCCATGCGGACTCCCCGCCTCCGCCGCCCTCCGACGCGAAGCTCGCCGCCGTGCCCGCCCGGCACGACGACACGCGCGAGCAGTTCTACTTCGTCATGCCGGACCGTTTCGCCAACGGCGACACCTCCAATGACAGGGGTGGGCTGACCGGCTCGCGGCTCTCCACCGGCTACGACCCCACCGACAAGGGCTTCTACCAGGGCGGCGACCTCAAGGGGCTGACCAAGAAGCTCGACTACATCAAGGGCCTCGGCACCACCGCCATCTGGATGGCCCCGATCTTCAAGAACCGTCCCGTGCAGGGGACGGGGAACAACGCCTCCGCCGGCTACCACGGCTACTGGATCACCGACTTCACCCAGGTCGACCCGCACTTCGGGACCAACAAGGACCTGGAAACCCTCATCGCCAAGGCGCACGCCAAGGGCATGAAGGTCTTCTTCGACGTCATCACCAACCACACCGCTGATGTCGTCGACTACAAGGAGAAGTCCTACGACTATCTCTCCAAGGGGGCCTTCCCGTACCTGACCAAGGACGGCCGGCCCTTCGACGACGCCGACTACGCGGACGGCAGCGAGAAGTTCCCCGCCGTCGACACCGACTCCTTCCCGCGCACGCCCACCGTCGCCGCCGCCGACAAGAAGGCCAAGGTGCCCTCCTGGCTCAACGACCCGACGATGTACCACAACCGCGGTGACTCCACCTTCGCCGGTGAGAGCGCCACGTACGGCGACTTCGGGGGCCTGGACGACCTGTGGACCGAGCGTCCCGAGGTCGTACAGGGCATGGAGAAGATCTACGAGCGCTGGGTGCGCGACTTCGACATCGACGGCTTCCGGATCGACACGGTCAAGCACGTCGACATGGACTTCTGGACCCAGTGGGCGACCGCTCTCGACGCCTACGCGGCGAAGCAGGGGCGCAAGAACTTCTTCATGTTCGGCGAGGTCTACTCCGCCGACACGTCCATCACCTCGCCGTACGTCACCCAGGGCCGCCTCGACGCCACCCTCGACTTCCCCTTCCAGGACGCGGCACGCAGCTACGCCTCCCAGGGCGGCAGCGCGCAGAAGCTGGCCTCGCTCTTCGGCGACGACTACAAGTACACGACCGACAAGGCCAACGCGTACGAGCAGGTCACCTTCCTCGGCAACCACGACATGGGCCGCATCGGGTACTTCCTGAAGCAGGACAACCCGAAGGCCACCGATGCCGAGATCCTCAAGAAGGACGAGCTCGCCAACCAGGTGATGTTCCTCAGCCGCGGCAACCCCGTCGTCTACTACGGCGACGAGCAGGGCTTCACCGGCTCCGGCGGCGACAAGGACGCCCGCCAGACGATGTTCGCCTCGAAGGTCGCCGACTACCTCGACGACGACGAGATCGGCACCGACCGCACCCACGCGAGCGACTCGTACGACACGGGCGCACCGCTCTACGAGCAGATCGCCGAGCTCAGCAAGCTCCGCAAGGACAACCCCGCCCTCACCGACGGGGTCCAGACCCAGCGGTACGCGGCCGACGGCTCCGGTGTCTACGCCTTCTCGCGTACGGACGCCAGGACCGGCCAGGAGTACGTCGTCGCCCTCAACAACGCCGACGAGGCGAGGACGGCGACCTTCGCGACCGGCTCGGCAGGTATGAAGTTCCATGGGATCTACGGGACTTCGGACGTCGTCACGTCGGACTCCGACAAGAAGATCACGGTCACCGTCCCGGCCGGTACGGCGATCGTCCTCAAGGCGGCGGGCAGGCTCGCCAGGCCCACGGTCAAGCCGACCCTCACCCTCAAGGCCCCTGACGCCGGCGCCACCGGCACCGTCGAACTCTCGGCCGACGTCGACGGCGGACAGCTCAACCGCGTCGTCTTCGCCGCCCAGGTCGGCGACGGCAAGTGGAGGGTCCTGGGCTCCGCCGACCACGCCCCGTACAAGGTCACGCAGGTCATCGGCAAGGACGCCCCGGCCGGAACCGCCCTGCGCTACAAGGCAGTTGTCGTCGACACCGCCGGAAACACAGCGAGCGCCACGGCGGCCTCCACCACCGGCACCCCGCCCACCGCGGAGACCCCCACCGCCTCCTCCCGCGACTACGCCGTCGTCCACTACAAGCGCACCGACGGCGACTACGACAAGTGGGGTCTGTACGCCTGGGGCGACCTCGCCGACGGCGAGTCGACCACCTGGCCGGCCGGTCACCCGTTCGTCGGCCGTGACGCCTACGGCGCCTTCGCCTACGTCAAGCTGAAGCCGGGCGCCTCCAGCGTCGGTTTCCTGGTCGTCGACAAGGACGGCAACAAGGACGTCTCCACCGACCGCACCATCGACGTCACCAAGACCGGCGAGATCTGGATCGAGCAGGGCAAGGAGGCCGTACAGACGACACGTCCCGACTACCCCGCGCAGGACAGGACCAAGGCGGTCATCCACTACCACCGCGCCGACGGGAACTACGACGGCTGGGGCCTGCACGTCTGGACCGGCGCCGCGAACCCCACGGACTGGTCGAGCCCGCTGAAGCCGGTGCGGACCGACGCCTATGGCGCGGTCTTCGAGGTGCCGCTCAGCGACGGCGCCACCAGCCTCAGTTACATCATCCACAAGGGCGACGAGAAGGACCTCCCGGCCGACCAGTCGCTGGACCTCAAGTCCAACGGCTACGAGGTGTGGCTGTTGAACGGCCAGGAGAAGTACCTGCTGCCGCAGCCCGCGGGCTCGGCGGCCGCGCTCGACCTGACCACCTCCAAGGCGGTCTGGATCGACCGGAACACGGTCGCCTGGAACGGCTCCGACGCCGCCGCCTCCACCCAGCTGCTGTACTCCCACGACGGCTCCATCGCCGTGAAGGACGGTGCGCTGACCAGCGACGACGAGCGCTGGCTACGGCTGGAGAAGACCACGCTCACCGACGCCCAGAAGGCCAGGTTCCCGCATCTGAAGGCCTACACGGCCTGGTCCGTCGACCCACGCGACCGCGACCGGGTGCGCGAGGCCCTCGACGGCCAGATCGTCGCCTCCCAGCGGGCCGCCAACGGTGCCGTGCTCGCGGCGACGGGCGTCCAGATCGCCGGAGTGCTCGACGACGTCTACGCGGGCGCGACCAAGGCCGAGCTCGGGCCGACCTTCCACAAGGGGCGTCCCACGCTTGCCGTGTGGGCGCCGACCGCGCAGAGCGTGGGTCTGGAGCTCGACGGCTCGGTCAAGAAGATGAAGCGCGAGGACTCCACCGGCGTCTGGTCCGTCACCGGCCCGGCGTCCTGGAAGAACAAGCCCTACCGGTACGTCGTCAAGGTGTGGGCGCCGAGCGTCCGCAAGGTGGTCACCAACAAGGTCACCGACCCGTACTCGGTCGCCCTCACCGCGAACTCCGGGCGCAGCCTCGTCGTCGACCTGGACGACAGGTCCCTCGCTCCCAGCGGCTGGTCGAGCCTCGCCAAGCCCAAGGCCGTACCGCTGAAGGACGCCCAGATCCAGGAGCTGCACATCCGGGACTTCTCCGTCGCGGACAAGACCGTGCCGGCCAAGGACCAGGGCACCTACCTCGCCTTCACCGACCGGAACAGCGACGGCTCGAAGCACCTGCGGCAGCTCGCGAAGTCGGGGACGTCGTACGTCCATCTGCTGCCCGCCTTCGACTTCGCGACCGTCCCGGAGAAGAAGGCGGACCAGGCGACGACGGACTGCGCTCTCGCCTCCTACGCCGCCGACTCCGACAAGCAGCAGGAGTGTGTCGCGAAGATCGCCGCGAAGGACGCCTACAACTGGGGTTACGACCCGTTCCACTACACGGTCCCCGAGGGCTCGTACGCGACCGACCCGGACGGGACCGGCCGTACCGTCGAGTTCCGCAAGATGGTGAAGGGGCTGAACCAGGACGGTCTTCGGGTCGTCATGGACGTCGTCTACAACCACACGGCGGCCGCCGGTCAGGCCGACACCAGCGTCCTCGACAAGGTGGTGCCCGGCTACTACCAGCGGCTCCTCGCGGACGGCTCGGTCGCGAACAGCACCTGCTGCGCCAACACGGCGACCGAGAACTCCATGATGGGCAAGCTGGTCGTCGACTCGGTCGTCACCTGGGCCAAGGAGTACAAGGTCGACGGCTTCCGCTTCGACCTCATGGGGCACCAGCCGAAGGCCAACATCCTCGCCGTGCGCAAGGCGCTCGACGCGCTGACCCTCGCGAAGGACGGCGTCGACGGCAAGAAGATCATCATGTACGGCGAGGGCTGGAACTTCGGAGAGGTCGCCGACGACGCCCGCTTCGTGCAGGCCACGCAGAAGAACATGGCCGGAACCGGCATCGCGACCTTCTCCGACCGCGCCCGTGACGCCGTGCGCGGCGGCAGCCCCTTCGACTCCGACCCCGGCGTCCAGGGCTTCGCCTCCGGCCTGTACACCGACCCCAACTCGTCCACGGCGAACGGCACTTCGGCCGAGCAGAAGGTCCGGCTGCTGCACTACCAGGACCTGATCAAGGTCGGTCTGTCCGGAAACCTCGCCAAGTACCGCTTCACCGACGACGACGGCAAGGAGGTCACCGGCGCGGAGATCGACTACAACGGTCAGCCGGCCGGTTACGCGGACGCACCCGGTGACGCCGTCGCCTATGCCGACGCGCACGACAACGAGTCCCTCTTCGACGCCCTCACCTACAAGCTGCCCGCCTCCACGAGTGCGGCCGACCGGGCCAGGATGCAGGTTCTCGCGATGGCGACGGCCACCCTCTCGCAGGGTCCGTCCCTCTCGCAGGCGGGCTCCGACCTGCTGCGTTCCAAGTCCCTGGACCGCAACTCGTTCGACAGCGGCGACTGGTTCAACGCCATCCACTGGAACTGCGCGGACGGCAACGGCTTCGGGCGGGGGCTGCCGATGGCGGCCGACAACCAGTCCAAGTGGCCGTATGCGAAGCCGCTGCTCGGCTCGGTACGGGTCGGCTGCCCGCAGATCGAGGGGGCCTCGGCCGCGTACCAGGACCTGCTGAAGATCCGTTCGACGGACGGCGTCTTCTCGCTCGACACGGCCGCGCAGGTGCAGTCGAAGCTGTCCTTCCCGCTGTCCGGGAAGGACGAGACGCCCGGCGTGATCACCATGCAGCTCGGTGACCTGGTGGTCGTCTTCAACGCCACCGCGCAGAAGCAGGCGCAACGCATCGACGCCCTGGCCGGAACCGGCTACCGCCTGCACCCGGTCCAGGCGGCGGGCGCCGACCCTATCGTCAAGACCTCTTCCTATGAGCGGGAATCGGGCACGTTCGCCGTTCCGGGGCGCAGTGTCGCGATATTCTCCCGGATCTCCTGAAAGGGGCATTACTTTGGTGGGGCAGGCCGAACCCCGGTCTGCCCCACCGGCGTTGTCCAAGGGCTGAAAGATGGACCTCAACGGCAAGCTGACAGACACGACCGTGCTGGTCGTGGACGACGTCGCGGCCAGCAGGTACGCGATGGGCACCGTGCTGCGCCGGGCCGGACACCAGGTCGTACCGGTCGCCACCGGCCAGCAGGCCCTCGTCGAACTCGACGTACGGCTGCGCAAGGGCACCCTGCCCGATGTGGCCCTCGTCGACGTCGACCTGCCGGACATGAGCGGTTTTGAACTGTGCCGGCGGCTCAAGGAGCGGCCGCACATGGCGGGCCTGCCCGTCGTGCACTTCTCGGCCGCCGCCGTCGCCCCGGGAGACCGCTGCCAGGGGCTGGACGCGGGCGCCGAGATCTATCTGACGGTGCCCGCCGAGCCCGAGGAGATCGAGGCGGTGGTCCGCTCCGCGGTGCGCACCGCCCGGCTGCGGGCCGACGACCAGGCACTGGTACGGCGGCTGACGCTGCTGTCCCAGGCGATCGTCACCATCCAGGCGGCACGCTCGCTGCAGGAACTCGCCGACGCCGCCGCCGACGGCACCGCGCGGCTCATCGGCGGTCCCGCCGCCGTCTTCGTCCTCGGCCCGGACGACGAGCTGTACCGCGGCATATCCCGGGACCGCACCTCCCTCGCCATGCCGGACGCGGGCGCCCACCGGACCGTGGCCGGTCTGCTGCGGCGGCTCACCCGCGGACAGGCCGGGGTGCAGATCACCACGGTGCCCGCGCCGCTGTGGCCCGCCGGGTTCTTCCGGCCCGGCGTACAGCACGACGCCCGGCTGGCACTGGTCCCCACCCAGGACGGCCAGGCCCCCGTGTGCCTGGCCACGCCCACCCGCGGGGTGCGCAGGGTGAACCCCGAGGAGGAGGCGCTGGTGGCCCAGCTGGCGCAGGCCGCCGCGCTCGCCGCCGAGCCGCTGCTCATGTACCAGGTCGAGCGGCATGTCGCCCTCACCCTCCAGCACAGCTTCCTGCCCCAGCCGCACCGACTGCCCGAACTGCCGGGCATCGACGTCGGGGTCCGTTACGTCCCCGCGTCCCGGGAGACCGAGATCGGCGGCGACTTCTATGCGGCCCTGCGCACCGAGGAGGGGGCGCTCACCGCGGTCGGTGATGTCGTCGGGCACTCGCTGGAGGCGGCCACCGTCATGGTCGAGATACGGCATGCGCTGCGCGCCTACTGCGTCGAGGAGAGCGACCCGGCCCTGCTCGCCGAGCGCCTCGACCGGATGCTGCAGCACTACCATCCCGAGGTCACCGCCACCGTCTGCCTGGTGCTGATCGACCCCGAGACGGGGCGCACCCGGATCGCCAACGCGGGTCACATCCCGCCGCTGATCCTGCGCACCACCGGCGACGCGGACTACGCCAAGGCGGACGGCCCGCTGCTCGGCCTCGGCCTGCCGCACCCGCCGCCCACCGAGCTGTTCCTGGACCCCGGCGACCGGCTCCTCATGGTCACCGACGGCCTGATCGAGACCCGGGGCACGGACCTGAGCCTCTCGATGGAGCAGCTCCGCTCGGCGGCCGTCGGCGCGCTGCCCGGTCTGGACGCGCTGTGCGACACCCTCCTGGCCTGCTTCGGGCACGACCGCGAGGACGACATCGCGATGCTGGCGCTCCAGCTGAGGAATTAGGCTGCTCCCGTCGCCGCCGTTCTGGAACAGGAGTGCCCATGCCGCAGATCACCGTCGACCACTCGAAGTCGATCAGCTTCGACCGGGAGGGCTTCGCCCACGACCTGCACACCGCGCTCGTCGAGGTCGCGGCCGCCAAGCCGGAGGCCTGCAAGACGCAGTTCCGCGCGTCCGAGGTCACCGCGTTCGGCTACGAGGACCCCTCGGACCAGGGTCACGCCGTGGTGCACGTCATGATCGGACTGCTCGCGGGCCGCACCGAGGAGACGAAGGCGAAGCTGACGGAGACCGCCCTTGAGCTGCTGAAGAAGCACGTCGAGGACGACGGTCATGCGGTGCTGCACGCTTCCGCCGAGGTGCGGGACCTCGATGCTTCATACCGGAAGTTTGAACGGTAGCGTTCCGCTGGAGGCGCCGCGCTGGGTTGTCGCTCGTCTGCGGGCCCGTTGTGGTTGCTCGCGCCCACGCGGCGGTAGCCGCAAATCGATACAGCCCCGCGCCCCTTCAGGGCGCTACGGGACCGCGGGCTCAAGAAGCAAGCGCGAGTAGCCGGGCCACCAGGTCCGCGAAGGGCCCGTCCGGCGGTTCGTCCTTGACCATACGGCGTAGCAGCGCGCCCATCTCCTCGTCGTACGCGGCGCTCACCGCCGCCAGCGCCGCGAAGTCGTGGACGAGTTGGGCTTCCAGCTCGGCTCGTGGGATGCGGCGGCCGTCCAGCCAGATCAGGGCGGTCGACTCGGCGAGGGAGATCCAGGAGCGTATGACCAGTTCCAGGCGGGCGGACGGGTCCTGGACGTCCAGATGCGACAGGATCTGTTCGTACGCCGCCTGGCGCACGGAGTCGATGAGCGCGTTGGTGGCCGAGGAGCCGACCGCCGGGCCGCCGCGCATCAGGGCCGAGAAGCCGGGGCCGTGGTCGTCCACGAAGTCGAAGAAGCGGCGCATCGCCCGTAGCAGCCGCGCGCCCAGCGGGCCTTCCTGCGGCTCCTTGAACCGGCCCGCCAGATCCTCCGCGGCACGCCTCAACGCGGCCTCGTACAGGCTGAGTTTGCCGGGGAAGTAGTGGTACACCAGCGGGCGTGAGATGCCCGCGGCGGCGGCTATCTCGTCGATGGAGACGTCGTCGGGAGAGCGTTGGCTGAACAGTTCGAGGGCGACGCCGATCAACTGCTGCCGCCGCTCCTCGACTCCCATTCTGCGGCGAACCCCGGTAGTCATGCGAACACCTTACCGATCGGATCCGGCCCGGAACGGTCCGGTCCGGCCATCGGTGTTCACATATCCAGCACGAGACGCTCACTTCGTGCCCGCGAAACGCAGATCAACATCGAGTCGGCGCGCTCGGCGTCCGTCAGCAGTTCGTCCCGGTGCTCCACCTCGCCCTCCAGGACCCGCTGCTCGCAGGTGCCGCAGAACCCCTGCTCACAGGAGTAGGCGGTGTTCGGCAGCTCGGCGCGCACGGCGGCCAGCACGGTCGAGTCGGCCGGCACGGTCAACGTCCGCCCGCTGCGCCGGAGTTCGACCTCGAAGGCGCCGTTGCCGTCGGCCGACGTACGGGGTGTGAACCGTTCCAGGCGAACCTGCGTGAACCGCTCCTCCATCGCGGCGATGAGCGCCTCCGGCCCGCAGCAGTACACGGCGGCATCCTCGGCCGTGTCCGCCAACAGGCCGTCGAGGTCGGGCAGTCCGTCCTCGTCCTCGGCGACGACGGTCACCCGGTCGCCGCCCAGCTTCTGGATCTCCTCCAGGAACGGCATCGACGCCCGAGTCCGCCCGCCGTACACCAGCCGCCACTCTGTGTCCTCCCCGAGTGCCCGCAGCATCGGCAGCACGGGAGTGATCCCGATGCCGCCGACGACGAAGACGTACGACGGGGCCTCGATGAGCGGGAAGCGGTTCCGCGGCCCGCGCACCTCCAGCTCCATCCCCTCCGTGACCTGCTCGTGCACCTCGCGCGAGCCGCCGCGCCCGTCCTCGATCAGCCGGGTGGCGACGGTGTACGACGAGGTGTCCTCCGGGTCGCCGCACAGCGAGTACTGCCGCACCAGCCCCGACGGCAGTACGAGGTCGAGATGCGCGCCGGGCTCCCAGCGCGGCAAGTCCCTTCCCTTCAGGCGCAGTTGTACGACGCCGTCGGCGACCGTCTCGCGCGAGGCGACCAGCAGCCTCAGCGCCCTGGACCGCGGCCGCCCGGAGGTCGGGTTCTCCAGGGCGGGCATGGGCCACAACGGCGAGGTCCGGATACGGTGTCGCATCGCCCGCCTGACCAGCATCGCGGCGCCCGCGACGGCCACGACCGTGCGCAGCTTCGGCATCACAGGGCTCCCTTCTCCGCCGCGAGGGCCGCAACCGCCGCGGGGGAGGAGGCCAGATAGGCGACGGCCTGCTCGGTGGAGCCCTCCTGGGAGGGGTGGTAGGCCCGGCTGAGATACCGCGGGATGGACCTGAGCATGTCGCCGGTTGCGGGCAGGGTGCCCCGTCTGCCGCGCACGTAGAAGTCCTTGAAGCTCGCGTGGCCGTCGATCAGCGTCGGGTCGTTCTCCATGAAGAAGCGCGCCCCCCGCTGCCACAGGAACACGATCGCCGCGAACGCGGTGGCCCAGGTGCGCACCCGCCGCCGGTAGCCGCCGTCGACATGCATGAACAGGTCGAAGGCGACGGACCGGTGCTCGACCTCCTCCGCGCCGTGCCAGCGCAGTAGATCCAGCATGGTCGGGTCGGCGCCCCGCCGGTCCAGTTCCTCCGCGTTGAGCACCCAGTTGCCGAGGAACGCGGTGTAGTGCTCGATCGCCGCGATGATCGCCACCCGCTCCATCAGCCACCACTTGCGCGCCCTGCCCGGTGGCAGCGTCCGATCGCCGAGCAGCTTCTCGAAGAACCAGTCGACCTGCGCGGTGTACGGCGTCGGATCGAGCCCGAGCTCCTTCAGGTGCGGCAGGACCTCGTCGTGGGCCTGCGAGTGCATCGCCTCCTGCCCGATGAACCCGATGACGTCCTCGCGCAGCCGCTCGTCCCGGATGTACGGGAGCACCTGCTTGTAGACGTGCACGAACCACCGCTCACCGGCGGGCAGCAGCAGATGCAGCACATTGATGGTGTGCGTGGTGAACGGATCCCCAGGCACCCAGTGCAGCGGCGTCTCCTCCCAGGAGAAGGACACCTTCCGCGCCTTGAGGGCGACCCGCTCCGAGGCCTGCGTGTTAGACATGGCGTCAATGTACTGACGGGTAAGTCCGAGGGAAACCCTTCGGCGGGGACTTGTTGACGCCGATGTCAGCAAGAGGGGTGGAGGGCAGCGACCCGGCGGCTAGTGCAGTCCGCTGATCGACCTGCCGTCCTCCAGGGTCCCCGCCAGCTCGGCCCGCGCCCCCTGCTTGGCCCGTACGGCCAGGAGGTTCCCCGGGGCGGAGGCGCTGACCCCTCCCGTCGTGCTGATCGACGAGGTCCCCGGGCTGCCGGCCGCGAGGAGGTACCAGTTCTTCGCCTCCGACTTCCACAGCACCCCGGCCAGCACATGCGGGTCCTTCGCCCCGCACGCCGGTACGTTCTCCGCCTTCGCCGCGACCGCCCCGTACGCCCCGCCCGGCGTGTGGAACTGCGCCAGTACGCGCGTCCCGCCGCCCCGCCAGGTGTCGGCCCGGGTGCACACCCAGTCCGCCGCGCCGCTCGCGTCCGGCAGCGGCTGCCGGCCGTACGCCCACGCGTTGACCGTGCGCACGCCCGCCGAGCGCATCGAGGCCAGCGAGCAGGCGTACGGCGCCCAGGTGTGCAGGGCCCCGGCACCCGCGGCCTCGTGGGTGGCGCCGGGCCGCCCGGCGGTGAGATGGGCGGGGACGAGCTCGCCGAGGTCGGTGCTGAGGCGGGTGCCGGTGGCGTCGGTGAGCTGGAGCACCTTCCACGACGTGCAGTCGCCGGTCTCGGCGGCGGAGCTGGCCAGGGGCGCCGTGACCCCGCCGGTCAGGGCGAGGGCCGTCGTGCCGACGCCCGGCTTGAGGAGGTCCCGCTCGGCGGCCTGCTTCACCCAGGGGGCCGTCAGATAGCGGACATTGCCGTCGGCGCGGTTGAGGACCAGTGCGTTCGCCTCGGCGCGGTCGGCGCCGTCGACCCGTGCGAAGTCGAGGGCGGCGCCCTTCGTGCCGCTCTTCGGCTCGGCGTACCGGACGATGCGCAGACCGTCGTAGAGCATCACCACGCGTGCGCTGTCGACGGTCCCGGCGTACAGCAGCTGGGGCGGACCGGACGGGCCGCCGGAGGGGGTGCCGGGGGTCGCGGAGACCTGGACGCTCTCGCCGGGGCGCGCCCAGACGGCGAGGGCGCGGCGCAGCAGGGCCTTGTCGCCGGTGAGGTCGCCGCGGGCCGGCCACACGGAGAAGTCGGTGCGTGCGGAGGTCGTCCAGGCGGTGGGGGCGACCCGCAGCAGCTTGGCCGGGTCCAGCGCGGCTACCGCCGCCGGGTTCTGCGCGTACACGGGGGCGGCGGCGCCGTCGGGGGCCCAGCCGTCCCCCGGCAGACCGAGCAGCACCCCGCACACGGCGACGGCCGCCGCGGCGGCGAGCGCGGCCTTGGTGTGCTGTCTGCGCCGCATCAGATCGGTGGGCCGGGCGTGCAGTGAGCAGGGGTCGAACTCGGGGGAGTCGAGCAGGGCGTACTGCTCCGGGACGTCGTCGGCCTCCCGGAGCGCGCCCTTCGGGTCCTCACAGCCGGCGGCGGTCAGCACCTTGGCCACGTCACCGTCGGGGAGTTCCTCCAGGCCGCGCAGGACGTAGGCGGCGCGGGCGGGCCCGGACAGGGCGGACAGGCGCTGGTCCAGGGCGAGTTCGTCGGCACCGCCCGAGCGGGGGAAGAGGCGCAGGCCCCACACCTGGGGGAGCAGCGGCGGCAGCTGGGAGCGCTTGGGGAGCGCCGTGCGCCTCAGTGGCAGGCCCGCCTCCAGTGCCGTGCGCAGCACCTGGAGGCGGACGAAGGCGTACCCGGGGTCGCCGTTGCGCCCGGTCGAGCGGGCCGGGATCGCGGGCGCCTGGGCCCGGCCCCGGGGCAGGGCGCGCTGGGTGAGGGCGTGTGCGGTCACCACGCGCCGGTTGCGGCCGAGGCTCGGCGGCAGCACCAGATAGGCGAGCCGGACCAGCCGCGGGTAGTGCTCGACGAGCGCGGCCTCGGCCTGTTCGACGTCGACGGCCGGGTCGGAAGGGGACGGTGCGGGGGGCGGGGCGACATCCTGTGACTGCACGTTCAGCAAAACGAGCGAATCGTGGGATAGTCACCGCCGCCCCGGTGACTTACGTCTCGGGCTCGACAAGTGCCCGCGCGTAGTTCGCCATCGAGCGCTGGTACCTCGGGAGATGGGGCGCCAGGGCGCCGAGCACCAGGGAGAGTCCCTCACGGTCCCGGCCGAGGCTGGACAGGCACAGTGCCAGACACGCCCGTACCGCGTCGTCCAACTCGTCGGAGGGCGCGTCCAGTTCGGGTGTCAGCAGCTTGACGCCCTCCTCGGCCCGGCCGATGTTCCTGAGCGAACTCGACATCTGGATCTTGGCCCTGCGGCCCTTGTACTGGCTGACCTCGCTCAGCCCGCGCTCCAGCGCCTCCCGGTACAGCGGCTCGGCCTTGTCCGAGTGCCCGGTGGAGTCCCAGGCGCAGGCCTGCTCGAAGAGGCCGAGCGGGCTGCCGTCGGGCACCTCGGCGGCCAGGGCGTCGATCACGGTCCGGAAGTCGGCGGCCCGCTCTTCCGGATACTCGTCGAAGGTGGCCCAGGCGGCGGTCACACGATCTTCCCAGTCTTGATTCACCGAAGCACCTTCGCACACGCGTGCACGGCAGTCAGCCGTATTTTTGAGCGCGTCAGCTGTCACAGCCGTATCGAAGGGGACGGGCCCAAGGGCCAGCAGAGCAATCCGGAGGAACAGATGAGGTTGACCCGACCGATGCTCGCCGTGGCCTCAGCCGCGGGCGTCCTGGCGCTGGCGGGCTGTGGAGCCGGAAACAGCGACGCGGCCGCCAAGGTGCCGACCGCCGCCACCGGCAGTCTGGAGAGCCTGGCCGCCAAGGTGAAGTGCAAGCCGGACATGCAGATCGACTCCGACGAGGTCCGTCAGGCCATCTGCAAGACCTCCGACGGCAAGTACGTCTTCGCCACCTTCGCCACCGACCGCGGCCAGCGCGAGTGGATCAACGACGCGAAGGACTACGGCGGTTTCTACCTCGTCGGCCGCAAGTGGGTCGCCGTCGGCGAGGACAAGGTGGTCAAGACGCTGCAGCACACGCTCGGCGGCGAAGAGGAGATCGGCACCAACCACAGCGCGCACTCCGGCCACCACGGCTGACAGCCTGTGTCATATCCCGGCCGGGCGACCGGGGATATGACACAGGCTCTGAGCTTCGCGGGACATACGAAAAGCGGGCGGTGGGAGATTCCCACCGCCCGCTTTCCTAGGACCTCGTCACAGGCAACGCTGCCCGCTGTTGATGCAGTTGGCGATCTTGTTCGCCAGGTTGTTCTTGAAGACCGCGATGAAGTCGTCGTGGTCCGTGGCCGCCTTGTGCAGCTGCTCGGGGAAGCCGTCCACCGCGTAGGCGTTCTTCACCTGGCCGTTCTGCAGGACCGGCGGGTTGATCTTGTACACCAGACGCATCGTCAGCTGCGGGATCGCCTTGAAGCCGTTCTGGCAGTTGCCGTTGGCGTCGGCGAAGGCGACGTGCGTGCGGTGGTTGGCGCTGTCGATGTTCTTGCCGTCCCAGCAGGACTGGAAGGCGAAGGTGCGCACCACGTTGCTGCCCTGCGGGCAGATCGGGTACTGCGTCGTCAGCTGGACCTTGTTCTCGAAGCCGGTGCAGCTCCAGTGCGCGTTGGCGTTCGCCAGACCGTTGGTCGTGGTCTTGGCGTCACCGGTGATGATGCGCAGGAACTGGGGCATGGCCGTGACCTTGCTGGTCGGGCTGCCGACGTACTTGATCTGCGCCTGGACCGGCGTCAGGATCTTGCCGACGTTGCCCTCCTTGCCGCCGCCGTCCTTGTTCTGGTCGAAGTCCTGCGAGCCGTCCTGGATGCGGACCACCGGCCAGTAGTAGGCCGACAGGTCGCTCTGGTTCTGGCAGCTGGTCTGGTCCGCGATCAGCGTGTTGTTGTTCGCGAACGCGTCGACCTTCTGGTTGCCGACGTAGTCGTGCAGGTGGTGCGCGCCGTTGGTCACGCCGGGAGCCACGATCACGTTGTCCGTGTTGTGGTTCTTGTTGGCGTTCACACCGCACTTGGTGATGAAGACGCCCTTCGAGGCGTTGCCGTTGGCCTGCGGCTTCCTGGCGACGTTCGGCTGGACCTTGGTGATGTCCACGAAGTCGGCCGCGACCGGGCCGTTGCCGGCCTGACCGCCGATGTTCTGAGCGGCCCCGGCCTGCCCGTTGCCCTGCTGCTGGCCGCCATTTTGCTGCTGGCCGCCATTTTGCTGCTGGCCACCGTTCTGCTGCTGCTGGCCGCCGTTCTGCTGCTGGCCGCCGTTCTGCTGGCCACCGGCGGTGGTCTGGTTGGCGGTCTGCGTGGTGCAGGCGGCGAGCGCCTGCAGCCCGGCCGCGTCGACCTGGCCGCCCACCCGCTGGATGTCGATGCGGATGCGGTTGAGCGTCGCGGCGCGCTTCTCCTTGAGCGGGCCGACGATCGCGTTCTGCACGAAGTTCGCGTCGCCCGCCTGTGCCTGCCGGGTGGAGGCGAGCCGGGCGTACGCCTCGGTGATCTGCTTGTCGAGGTTCGCCAGCTCCGTGGCCACGCCCTGCTGGGCCTGGGCCGGAATGTTCGTCAGCTTCTGCTGGACGTCGGGGCAGGCGATCGTGGCGACCTGACCGGCGGCGGCCTTGGTCTGGTTCTGCCCGTAGTTGTTCGACTCGTGCGCCGAGGCGTAGAAGTTCGCCCAGATCAGCCCGCCCCCACCGAGCGCTAGGGCCGCCGATGCGGCTATGGCCTTGGTGGCCAGCGGCGTACGGCGTTTGCGTGTGTTGCGTCCCATGGAACTCCTCTGACTTCCTTGCGGGCTTGGCGGGGCATCGAGGCGCCCGACAGGAGTGAAGCGGCGCCTACTCATACGCGCGTGGTCCCAGGGGTGTTCAGCCGCCCCACAAACAAATCAGAGGTTTGCCCGGCCTTTGCGCACCAACCGCCGCCTGAGCAGCGGAAGTTACGGAGAATCAGCAAGCGCTTACCGGTCCCGGTCCAGATAGGCGAGAACCGCCAGGACGCGACGATTGTCGTCGTCCGAGACCTCCAGGTCCAGTTTGGTGAAGATGTTGGAGGTGTGCTTGGCAATGGCCCGTTCTGTGACCACCAGCTGCCCGGCGATCGCCGCGTTGGAGCGGCCCTGCGCCATCAGTTCCAGCACCTCCCGCTCCCGGGGCGTCAGCCGCCCGAGCGGCCGGTCGTCGGCGGCCCGCCGCGAGAGCAGCTGCTGGATCACCTGCGGGTCCATGGCCGTACCCCCGGCCGCGACCCGCCGTACGGCGTCCACGAACTGCTCCGCGTCGAACACCCGGTCCTTCAGCAGATACCCGACACCGCCGCTGCCGTCGGCGAGCAGCTCGCGCGCATACAGCTGCTCCACGTGCTGGGAGAGCACCAGCACCGGAAGCCCGGGTCTGTCCCGTCGGGCCCGCAGCGCGCACTGCAGCCCCTCGTCGGTGTGCGTCGGCGGCAGGCGTACGTCGACCACGGCGACGTCCGGCTCCAGCTCGGCCAGCGCCTGGGCGAGCTCGGGGCCGGACTCGACGGCCGCGGCGATCTCGAAGTCGTAGGCCTCCAGCAGCCGCACCAGACCGTCGCGCAGGAGGAAGAGGTCTTCGGCTAGGACAACGCGCAAGGGATCTCCATGGTGACCATGGTGGGACCGCCCGCGGGAGAGCTGACGGCCAGGACGCCGTCGAATGTACCCAGCCGCCGCTCGACCCCGGCCAGGCCCGAACCGGCCCCGATCACCGCGCCGCCCTTGCCGTTGTCGGTGACGGTGATCCGCAGCCTGTCCTCGCTGTGATGCAGGTCGATCCAGATACGGTCCGCGCCGGAGTGCTTCACCGCGTTGGTGAGAACCTCGCTGACCGCGAAGTAAGCGGCCGACTCGACCGGCGCGTCCGCGCGCCCGTCCAGCTCGACGTTCACCTCGGTCGGCAGCGGCAGCCGCAGCGCCAACGCCCTCACGGCGTCACCGAGTCCGCGTTCGGCCAGCACCGGCGGGTGGATGCCGCGCACCAGGTCGCGCAGTTCGGCGAGCGCGTCCACGGAGGACTGCCGGGTCCGGGCGAGAAGCTGCCTGGCCTTCGCCGGGTCCTTGTCGAGGAGCATCTCGACGGTGCCCAGGTCCATGCCCATGGCCACCAGCCGCGCCTGCGCCCCGTCGTGCAGGTCCCGCTCGATACGGCGCAGTTCGGCGGCGGAGGTGTCGACGGCGTCCTTCCGGGTCTCGGTCAGCACCTGCACCCGCTCGGCCAGTTCGGCCTGACTCGCGCCGAGCACGGACCGGGTGAGCCGGAAGTGGGCGGTCAGCAGGGAGGGGGCGTAGCGGTAGGCGAGGGGCAGGAGCACGAGGGCCAGGGCACCGGCGCCGAACGCGGATGCCTGGTCGGTGACGTGCACGAAGCCGTACCAGTAGCCGCCGGCCTCCGACAGCGGCCGCCACAGCCCGGCCGCCACCGCGAGGCCCTCCAGGGGGTAGAAGACGAGCAGCGCGGGCAACAGCGCGGTGACGAACCCCGCCGTCATGTCCACCTGCAGCCAGCGCACGTCCCGCCAGACAGCCGGGTCGCGCAGCATGGCGTACGTGCGCGCCCACGGGTTGGCCCCCTCGGGGACCGGCCGGTACGCCGACGGTATCCGCACCCCGCACCACTGGGCCGCGAGCTCCCGCCGCTTGTCCGCGAGGGTCCGCACGGCGTTGAGGATCGGTGGGGTGGTGACGACACCGACGCCGATCGGGATGAGCGCGACGGAGACGAGCGTCAGGACGAACAACAGCACCGACAAGGGCAGCACGGCCACGGCCAGTGCAAGTCCCCGTACGGCAGCCAGTAGTACCTCTCGGGCCCGCGCCCGGGCACGGTGCGTGTCGGTGTTCATGGCAGAAGTCTGGCCGAGCGGGGACGGGGGGTCACGGGGCCGGGCCCCCCGGGTGGGGGGTGGTGCCAGGTACACCCCCGGGGACGACAACTCCCCTGTTTTCAGGGGCGCGGGGCGGCGTCGATGTGCGGCTCCGCCGCGTGGGCGCGACAAGCCCCACCGGCCCGCAGGCGTATCACTACCTCCCCAACACCTTCGCCTCCAACTCCGGATCAAGCCCCACCGGCGGCCGCCCCGGCCGTACGGGCGCGGTGCCGCCGATTTCCTGGAGCCAGCGCCAGGTATCGGCGACGGTCTCCTCGACGGGGCGGCAGACCAGCCCCGTCGCGAGCGCACGGGAGACGTCCATGCTGTGCATGGAGTCGTGCATGTCGGTGTGCGGCGGCACCCACACCGGCAGCTGAGTCCACGGCGCGATACCCGCATCGAGGATGACCCCGGGGGCGATCCACCGCAGCTCCGCATCCGACCCGGTGGCGGCGAGACACGCGTCCAGCAGGCTGCCCATGGTGGCATGCCCCTGCTCGCTGACCATGTTGTACGGCCCGCTCAACTCCCGCTCGACCGAGCCGAGGATCCACTCCGCCATGTCCCGCACGTCGACGTACTGGAGCGGCAGCTCCCGCGGCCCCGGGGCGAGGACCGGTCCGCCCCGCGCGATCCGCCCCAACCACCACGGCAGCCGGCCTATGTTCTCGTACGGGCCGAGGATCAACCCGGCCCGTACGAGCACGGAGCGCTCCGCGCCGAACGCCTCGACGGCGGCGATCTCCGCACCCCGCTTGTCCCGTGCGTAGTCCGTCTGATCCGCGTCGGGCTCGGCCCCCTCGACCAGCGGGGCACTCTCGTCGTGCCCGGCCGGCGCGGGCCATGCGTACACCGAGCAGGTGGACACATACACATACCGCCCGGCGCGACCCCGCAGCAGCCGCGCAGCGCTGTGTACCGCCCGGGGCGCCGCCGACCAGGTGTCGACGACGGCGTCCCACTCGCCCTCCGCGAGCGCGGTGAGCCCGTCGGGCGCGGTGCGGTCGCCTTGCAACGCCCGCACCCCGGAGGGAAGTCCGTGCCGCCCCCGGTTGAAGACGGTCACCTCCCAGCCGCGCCCCAGGGCCGCCTCCACGACGGCCCGTCCCGCGAACTCCGTCCCACCCAGCACCAGAAGTCTCATGCCGGTGAGCCTGCCCGATCGGCCCCCGGGACGGAACGGCAATCTGCCGTCAGCAGAGGACCGACGGGCGGTGGACGGTCAACGGCCGGTCGGCGGCGTGTACTTGTACCCGACCCGCCGCACCGTCTGGATCGTCCCGCGGTGCTCGGCGCCCAGCTTGCGGCGCAGGCGGGCGATGTGGACGTCGACGGTGCGGCCGTCGCCCACATGGCCGTACCCCCACACCGTGGTGACCAGCTGGTCGCGGGTGTGCACCCGGTGCGGATGCGCGACGAGATGCGCGAGCAGCTCGAACTCCAGGTAGGTGAGGTCGAGTTGGCGCCCGTCCACCTCGGCGGTGCGCTGTACGGAGTCGATCCGGACGAGCGGGCTGCCGCTGCCCCGCTCGTCAGCGGTGGGGTCGGGCACCGCCACGGGAAGGAACGGCGGCTGCTGGTCGGCCGGGACGAGCACCAGGTAGCCGATCATCGGCGGCTGGCCCGGCAGGGTGGGCAGGGCGTGCTGCGGAGCGGGCAGCCAGGTGGCGCCCGGCGGCAGGAAGTCCGTCACGTCCACGACCTCGTCCCGGTCGACGGCCCGCAGCCTGTGCCGGGCGCCGTTCTGGGCGGGGGAGGTGAGGGTGGCGGTGGAGAGAGAACGAGTGGTCGCCATGAGAGGTCAGCTCTTTCGCGCGAGGAGTTCGTCTGGGGAACGGCGGCCGCGATTCGTGGTCGGGCTCGCCGGGACGTACGTCGTGTCGCGCTGGCCGAAGGCCGGGGGTGTACGGCTTTAGAGGGCCCGCGCGTTCATCGCGCGACAACACACCCGGTCGAAGTCATGGTGCTGACGGGAAGGCCAGAACGGCTCGAGGTCATGGCGACCCGTCGCGGTGTGGTTCTGGAAGCTGGCCATGCGCCCATTGAAGCAGACCACGGGCCTGATGAGGACCCTTCTCTCACTGCGTGGACACTTCCTTGCCATGAAATTGGCGTTGCGTGCAACACACCCCTCAGGGGCGCGGGGCTGCATCGATGTGCGGCTCCGCCGCGTGGGCGCGATCAACCCCCACCGGCCCGCAGACAAAAGAAAGAGGCGCCCACCGCGAACGGTGAACGCCCCTTCCGAGGAGCGGAACTCAGACCTGCCCGGCCTTCTCCAGCGCGGAGCAGCAGGTGTCGACGAGCAGCCGCGTCACGACGTACGGGTCGACGTTGGCATTGGGACGGCGGTCCTCGATGTAGCCCTTGCCGTCCTTCTCGACCTGCCACGGGATACGGACCGAGGCGCCACGGTTGGAGACGCCGTAGGAGTACTCGTTCCACGGGGCGGTCTCGTGCAGACCCGTCAGACGGTCGTCGATGCCGGCGCCGTAGTTCTTGACGTGGTCGAGCGGCTTGGAGCCCTCGCCGAGCGACTCGGCGGCGGTGATGATCGCGTCGTAGCCCTCGCGCATCGCCTTGGTGGAGAAGTTGGTGTGCGCGCCCGCGCCGTTCCAGTCGCCCTTCACCGGCTTCGGGTCCAGCGTCGCGGCGACGCCGAAGTCCTCGGCGGTGCGGTACAGCAGCCAGCGGGCCACCCACAGGTGGTCGGAGACCTCCAGCGGGGAGACCGGGCCGACCTGGAACTCCCACTGGCCGGGCATGACCTCGGCGTTGATGCCGGAGATGGCGAGGCCGGCCGCGAGGCAGTTCTCCAGGTGGGCCTCGACGATCTCACGGCCGAAGATCTCGTCGGCGCCGACACCGCAGTAGTAGCCGCCCTGGGGGGCCGGGAAGCCGCCCTTGGGGAAGCCGAGCGGGTAGCCGTCCTGGAAGAAGGTGTACTCCTGCTCGATGCCGAAGATCGGCTCCTGCGCGGCGAACTTCTCGGCGACCTCGGTCAGCGCGGCACGCGTGTTGGACTCGTGCGGCGTGAAGTCGATGTTGAGGACCTCGCACAGGACGAGGACGTCGTCGCCGCCGCGGATGGGGTCCGGGCAGGTGAAGACCGGCTTGAGGACACGGTCCGAGGAGTGGCCCTCGGCCTGGTTCGTGGAGGACCCGTCGAAGCCCCAGATCGGCAGCGCGTCCAGACCGGCGGGCTCGCCCGCGATGATCTTCGTCTTGGAACGGAGCTTGGCGGTGGGCTGGGTGCCGTCGATCCAGATGTACTCAGCCTTGAAGGTCACGGGCCACTTCCTTCGGGGATGTGTCTACGCATTGCGGGTGCTGCGGCGCTGCGGCACTGAGGCGCCGCGGTGGATGCCCGCGAGCCTGTCAACAGGCGATTTCCCGGCCATTGCTCAAGTGTGAACCCCGTGTTACCTGGCGGTGGTGTGGCGCGATTCACGGTGTGAGGGCGTGCGGGGCACATCAAGTCGACAGGTCGACGCGGTCGTCGGGCGCGGACGGGCTGTCGTACGGCGGCTCGTATGCGATGGGGTTGTGCGGAATGCCGGACGGTCAGCCGCCGGCCGCGGCCGCGTCCCGCACCCCGGTGAGGAACCCCTTGATCGCGGCCAGCTCCCGCTCGTCGTACCCCTGGAGCAGCTCCACCGTGCGCTCGATCAGCGGCCCGAAGGACGACCACCCGAGCTCCACCGCACGCTCGGTCACCTCGATCACGACCTTGCGCCGGTCCCGTGGGTCACGGACGCGCCGCACATGTCCGGCCCGCTCCAGCCGGTCGACCAGCGCCGTGGTCCCCGCAGAGTTCAGCCCGAGCGCGCTCCCGAGCCGCCCCGCCGTCATCTCCTCACCCGCGCGGGAGACGTCCATGAGGGCGATCAGGGCGCGCACGTCCGTGGGGTGCATGCCGTGGCGGGACGCGAACCGGGCGCTGTGCAGGGCGAGTTCGACGGTCGCCGCACGCAGCAGGTGGACGACCTCCATCCCGGGGCCCTGGGGGTTCGGCACGGGCTGCCTCCGACTAGTATCTCGCTCATCGAGTATCTCGCTCAACGAGATAATAGGGGGTTCCCGGTGTCTGCTCGCAGCGCCTACGACATGGACGGCTTCCTCGCCGCGTACGACAAGGTCATGGCCAAGTGGCCGGCCGAGCGTGAGGCGGTGACCGTCCCCACGCCCTTCGGGACGACGTACGTCAACATGTGCGGCCCGGTCCACGCGCCCGCGGTCGTCCTGCTCCCCGGCGGCGGGGGAGCCACCTCCGCCGGCTGGTACGCGCAGGCCGCCGATCTGGCCCATACCCACCGCGTGTTCGCGGTCGACCTCCCCGGCTGCGCGGGCCGCGGCACCGAGGCCGGCGACCGTCACCCCCGTACGGTCGCCGACCTGGTGGTCTGGCTGGACGCGGTCCTGGACGACCTCGGCCTGGACGAGACGGACCTGGGCGGGCACTCGTACGGCGGCTGGATCGCCCTGCACTACGCGCTGCACGCACGCGCACGCGTGCGCCGCCTCTTCCTCCTGGACCCCACCCAGTGCTTCACCGGCTACCGACTCGCGTATCTCCTGCACGCCCTGCCGATGCTGCTGCGGCCGACGCCCCGCAGCGTCCGTGCCTTCCTGGAGTGGGAGACCGGGGGAGCATCCCTCGACCCCGACTGGCTCCGCCTCCAGGAGGCGGCCGCCGGCTTCCCCTCCGTCTCGAAGCCGGTGACCGGTCCGCGCCCGGCGCCCGACGCGCTGCGCGGGCTGGACATGCCCGTCCTGCTGCTCCTGGCCGGGAACAGCAGGACGCATGACACGTACGAGGTGGCGGCGAAGGCGGATGCGCTGCTGCCGCGCGCGGAGGTGGACGTGGTCCCCACCGTGTCCCATCACGCGCTGCCGCAATCCGCACCCGCCGAACTCGGCCGCCTCCTCACGGAGTTCTTGAGCTCCTGAGCCTCACCCCACCTTCTCGATCAGTGCGTGGCGGATCAGGAACTTGCCGGGCTCCCGGACCTGTTCGAAGGCCGCGTTGTTGAGCAGGGCGCAACTGCCGGAGACCGAAGTGACCTTCACCGTCGTGGACTTGTTGTTGTCCAGGTTGGTGACCTTCAGCGTCGTCCCCGCCGGGAACTGGTTGCTGGAGGCCGCAGGTGCGCCGCCCTCGCCGGAGAGCGTGACGGTGGAGCCGTTGCACACCTGCTGACCCGAGGCGGCAGCGCCACCACCCGCGTTCCCGTTCGCGTTTCCCGCGGGAGCCGAGGCCGCCTGCGAGGGCGGCGCGGACTGCTGCGCACCACCGGCCTGCTGTCCCGCACCGTTCTGCGCCGGCTGCGTCGCCTGGGAGCCCTGAGCCGACTCCCCAACGGTGCAACCGGACGCCTTCTGCTGGACCTTGATCTGCGCGATGACCGCCTCGCGGTTGGCGATCCGGGCCGCGGACTGGGCGTCCGGGTTGGCCTTCTGCCCGTCGATGAACTTCTGGTTGTTGCCGAGGGCGGTGGCGAGCCCCTGGCAGACGTTCGAGCCCGCGGCCGACAGGGTCTTGGCCTGGGGGCTCTGTGCGGCGTTCGAGGTGCTCGCCATGACGAAGGCACCGCCTCCCGCCACCGCCGCCGCGCTCACCAGCAGCGCGATCTTCTTCTTCGTACCGAGACTTCTCCTACGCGACATGCGCGCCTCCTGAGAGGTAGGGGAGCGTACGCCGCTATGTACGAGATACCGAACGAAGTTACTCAGCGGTTACAGGAGTCACTGAAGTAACGTACGTCACAGGAAAGTTGAAGCCGATGGTGCTTATCGGGACAGGGCGTCCCGTACGGCCTCCTCGGACCGCCCGACCACCGCCGTGCCGTCCTCCGCCGTGATGATCGGGCGCTGGATCAGCTTGGGGTGCTCGGCGAGCGCCTTGATCCACCGTGCGCGCGACGAGTCGTCCCGCGCCCACTCCTTCAGCCCGAGCTCCTTGGCGTCGGCCTCCTGGGTGCGGGTGATGTCCCACGGTTCGAGGCCGAGACGGTCGAGTACGTCCCTGATCTCGTCCTCGCTCGGTACGTCCTCCAGGTAGCGGCGGACGGTGTAGTCGGCGCCCTCGGCGTCGAGGAGGGTGAGGGCGCTGCGGCACTTCGAACATGCGGGGTTGATCCAGATCTCCATGGGGTCAAAGGTACCCCTGAGGTCCCTTCAAAGCCCCTGTGGCCAGGGCCTTTTGTCAGTGCCGGGCGGTACACTAGAAGAAGTGTTCGAGGGTGTTGGGGGGTGCCGAAACCCCCGTTCATTCGCACACCCTCACCGCGACAGGAGGATGCCTGTGCCCGCTGCCGCACTGAAGCCGAAGCCGACCCAGTCCACCGCCAAGCACCCCGTCCTGCTCGACCTGCCCTACGCCCCCGTGGAGAAGCGCCCGCTGCCGCCGGGCCGTCCGCGCGAGTGGTACGTCACGCACAACCGCCGCCTCAAGGCGATGCGGCTCGCCATCGCCCTGCTCGACACGGGGGTGTACGTACCGAACCAGGCCCGCAACGAGACGATCCGGAACACGGCCGAACTGATCGGCATCCACCCGCCGTCGGACACCACCTGCCACATGGTGCGGGCGCTGATGCGGTATTCGCGTTGAGCGTGGTGCCGGGTGCCCCGTGCTCGCGGGGTGCCCGGCACGTGCGTGGCCGTAGTGCTGACGCCGGACGGGCTGAAGATGCGCGACTGGCGCTCAGAGCTGTCCCGGCTGTCCCGCCAACTCCTTCTCCAGCGGCGTCCGGAACCGTGGGGTCACCTTTGTCGCCCCCACCCACCCCCGCAGCCGCTCCGCCTCTGCCGCGATGGCCGCCTCGGCCTCGCGGCCCACCCCGTCCGTGTCGAGCAGCCGCCAGACGATCTCGCCGCCGGGGCCCTGGGCCCAGCCGCCCACCACTCGGCCGTTCCACCACACCGTCGGCCCCACATTGCCGCTGTAGTCGAACAACGACGGCCGCAGCTCCGGCGCCAGATACCAGTCCCGCTCCCGCCATCCCATGGCCGTCGGATCCAGGGCGGGCAGCAGCGCCGCCCACGGCTGCTCCGGGCCGAGAACCGGCTCGACGTCGCCGTCGACGACGTACCCCGTGCCCTCGTCCAGAGACACCTCCTGCGCGCCGATCGCCGTCAGCGCACGCCGGACGTCCGTGACCTTCCAGCCCGTCCACCACTTCAGATCGGCCTCCGTGGCGGGCCCGCACGCCGCGAGCCAGCGGTGGAGCAGCACCGACTGCGCCTCGGCCACGTCGAGTTCGGGGTGCGGCGGAGCCACGGCCCAGCGGAACTGGCTGGACGTCCACGAGCCGAGCGGCCGCCCCCGTACGACCTTGCCCTCCACGCCGAGCACCCTCAGCAGCCGGGTCGAAACGGTGTGCACGCCCTCGTAGCTCTTGCCGGCCGCGTACACGAACTGCTCTCTCAACCGCGGCTCGTCCTTGGCGAGTTCGGCCGCGGTCGCCTGCCCGCGCCGCGCCAGGGCCGCCAAGGCCGACTCCTCGACGTCCTTCAGCCAGGCCGCGTCCGGCGCCCCGGCCTTCGCCATGTCCTTGAGCAGCGAGGCCCGCTCCCGCGCGGCAACCGTGAGTCCGGTCGAGGCGTGCACGACGGCGGTGAGGTCGGTCGGGAACACGAACACCGTGTGCCGCATGCCGTGCATGCGCACCAGCGACCGGTCCGTGTACAGCGCCCGCTCGGTCTCCCCCACGGTCCCGGCCGCGTCCGCGAGCCGAGCCCCCACGGCCAGAGGCACCGTCGCCGGGTCCGAGCCGTGCAGCGCCACCAGAGTGCCGGCCACCGCCTCCGGGCTGTCCGCCCGCGCCGCCGGAGCCAGCCGCTGCCGCAACGCAAGCCGCGCCCGCCGCTCCGCCACCCCGATGTACCGCACCATCCCGGCCTCCCCGTCACACCATCCGTCCCCTCATCCTGCACGAGAGCACTGACAACGAGGGGTCCTCCCTCTCAGCCCGTCCGGCGTCTGAGGACGAGGCCGTTCAGGCCGAAGCGGGGGTCTGGGGGCGGCAGCCCCCAGGTACGGGACGGGTAGGGGCGGCGGGGGCGAGAAAACCGGGGCGTCGGCGGAAACCTCCTCACCCGATCGCCGCCCCCGGCATGCGCCCGCCCCCGCGCCCGCCTTCACTGCGATCAGGAGGCGATGGAAGGCGACCGCACCGGAGGCGTGATGGGCAGGGGCGGTGTATCGCGGTGGGTGTCGTGAGTACGCCCGTTGTCCGCGCCGAACGGGGGAAGGCCGCCCGTCGGCGGATGGCGCGGTCCGCGCATGCCGGGTGGGTTGCGCCCGTCGACCGGGCCGACCCCGTCGCCGTACTGGAGCGGCAGGGGCGTGACCGGCTGCCGGAGCTGCTGCCGATCCGGTACGGGCGGATGGCCGCGTCGCCGTTCGCGTTTCTGCGTGGTTCGGCCGCCGTGATGGCCGCCGACCTCGCCTCCCGGCCGCACACCGGGCTGATCGTGCAGATGTGCGGCGACGCCCATCTGCTGAACTTCGGTCTGTACGCCTCCCCGGAGCGGGCGCTTCTCTTCGATCTCAACGATTTCGACGAGACGTTTCCCGGGCCCTTCGAGTGGGATGTCGAGCGGCTGGCCGCATCCGTCGCCGTGGCCGGGCGGGCGAACGGGCACGCCGAGGCCAAGGTGCGGCGAGCGACGCTGGAGTCGGCGGCCGCGTACCGGACCGCCATGCGGCGGCTGGCCGGGCGGGGCGAACTCGCCGTCTGGTACGAACGCATCGACGCCGACAGCCTGCTGCCCCTCGTCCACTCCGCCCGCCGCCGCAGACAGGTCGCCTCCAGCCTCACCCGCGCCCGCCGCCGCACCAGCCTCCAGGCCCTCGGCAAGCTCACCGAAGTGGTCGACGGGCGCCGCCGTATCATCCACGACCCGCCGCTCCTCGAACCCGCCGGCGCCTCCGACATGGCCTCCCTGCGCAAGATCTTCAGCGACTACCGTTCCACCCTCTCCGAGGAGCGCCGCCTGCTCCTGGACCGCTACCGCTTCGTGGACGCCGCCCGCAAGGTCGTCGGCGTCGGCAGCGTCGGCCTGCGCTGCTTCGTCGTACTGCTGACGGGGCGCGATCAGAGCGACCCCCTGTTCCTGCAGATCAAGGAGGCCCGCAAGTCCGTGTGGGAGGAACATCTGCCGCACGGGCCGTACGTCCACCCGGGGCATCGCGTCGTCGCAGGTCAGCGGCTCCTGCAGGCGGCCAGTGACATCTTCCTGGGGTGGATGAGCGGGCCGCAGGGGCGCGCCTTCTACTGGCGGCAGCTGCGCGACATGAAGGGCTCCGCGGACGTGGCCGGCATGAGCCCGGCCGATCTGCTCGGTTACGCCCGCCTCTGCGGCACCGCCCTGGCCCGAGCCCACGCCCGCTCCGGCGACCGCATCGCCATCGCCGCCTACCTCGGCGGCGCCGACACCTTCGAGCAGGCCGTCGCCGACTTCGCCCTCGCCTACGCCGACCAGACCGCCAAGGACCACGCAGCCCTCGGCGCGGCGATCGCCGCAGGCGTGGTCGCGGCGGCCCCCGAGACCTGACATCCGGCCTAGGCTGGCCAGGTGCAGTCCTCCGCACCTCAGTCCGACGGCTTCGAAGTCGTCGTCGTCGCCTCCTCGGCCGGCGGCATCAACGCCCTGGTCGTCCTGCTCGGCGCCCTCCCCGGTGACCTGCCGGTGCCGGTACTGGTCGTGCAGCATCTGGACCCCCGTCACCGCACGGTCATCGCGGACGTCCTGGGCCGCCGTACACGGCTGATCGTGAAGCTCGCCGAGGACCACGAGCAGACCTGTCCCGGCACGGTGTACATCGCGCCCCCGGACCGGCACCTGCTGGTGCGGCCCGGCGCCATGCTGGCCCTCACCGACAGCGAGCTGGTGCACTTCGTGCGGCCCTCCGCCGACCTGCTGTTCGAGTCCGTCGCAGGGGCCCACGGGCCCAAGGCCATCGCATGTGTGCTCAGCGGTACCGGGCGGGACGGCGCGATGGGCGTGGACGCGGTCAAGTCGCGCGGCGGCACCGTGATCGTGCAGGATCCCTCCACCGCGGAGTTCAGCGGCATGCCCGAGGCAGCCGTGGGTACGGGGACAGTGGACTTCGTGCTACCTCTGGAGGAGATCGCCGCGGTGATCCGCGGACTGGTCGGGACCGAGAAGCAGTAGCAGAGAAGTGGCGGCAGCAATGGGCGACGGACAGCCGGACCTGGAGACCGACGAGGAACTGGAGGACCTCCTCGGTTTCCTCCGTGACGCCCGCGGATTCGACTTCACGGGCTACAAGCGTTCATCGCTGGGCCGCCGCATCCGCAAGCGGATGGCAGACGTCCAGGTCGAGACGTACAGCGACTACCGCGACCGGCTCGAAACCAATGCCGATGAATTCAACGCCCTGTTCAACACCATCCTGATCAACGTCACGTCCTTCTTCCGCGACCCCGACTCCTGGACCTTCCTGCAGCGCGAGGTACTGCCAGAACTGCTCGCCCGGACCAGCTCCCACGACGAGATCCGGGTCTGGAGCGCCGGCTGCTCCAGTGGTGAGGAGGCCTACTCCCTGGCGATCATGTTCGCCGAGGCGCTGGGCCTGGACGAGACCTTGGAGCGGGTCAAGATCTACGGCACGGACGTTGACGACGAGGCCCTGCGCGACGCCCGTTCCGGCCTGTACTCGGCCAAGTCGCTCGCACCGCTGGAGCCCGAGCTGCGCGACAGGTACTTCGAGCAGAACAGCGCCCGCTTCGCATTCCGCCCCGATCTGCGCCGCAGAGTCATCTTCGGCCGTCACGACATCACCCGCGACGCCCCGATCTCCCGCCTCGACCTGCTCGTGTGCCGCAACACGCTGATGTACTTCAACGTCGAGGCGCAGACGCAGATCGTCGACCGCTTCCACTTCGCGCTCGGCGAAGGCGGCTTCCTCTTCCTCGGCAAGGCCGAGATGCTGCTCAACGACGCCGAACGGTTCTCGGTCATGAGCATGCGGCAGCGGGTGTTCCGACGCCGCCCCGGCGAGGCCGCGGCGCCCTACCAGCCCGCTCCGGTGAAGATCAGGAGCGGCCTGAGCAGCGAACTGCACTCGATCGCCCGCCACCGGCAGCTGCGCGACCTCATCCTCGACTCGACCCCGAGTGCGGCCGTGGCCGTCGACTCCGACGGCAGCGTCCTGCTCATCAACAGCCACGCGCGCGTGCAGTTCGGCCTCACCACGAACGACATCGGGCGCCCCTTCCAGGATCTGGAGATCTCCTACCGCCCCGTCGAACTGCGCTCCCTCATCGAACAGGCCGCGCACGAACGCCGCACCCTTCGCGTCAACGGCGCCGAGCGGCGGACGGGCGAGGAGATGCAGTACTACGACATCCTCGTCCAGCCCCTGAACGGGGTGGACGGAATGACCGCCGCCACTTACATCACCTTCACCGACGTCACGGTCACCACCCAGCTCAAGGCGGAGATCAAGCGCGTACGCGAGGACCTGGAGACGGCGTACGAGGAACTCCAGTCCACCAATGAGGAGTCGGAGACCACCAACGAGGAACTCCAGTCGAGTATCGAGGAGCTGGAGACGACCAACGAGGAACTCCAGTCCACCAACGAGGAGTTGGAGACGACCAACGAGGAACTCCAGTCCACCAACGAGGAGTTGGAGACGACCAACGAGGAACTCCAGGCGGGCAACGAGGAGCTGGAGACCATGAACGAGGAGATGCGGGTCCGCACCGAGGAGCTGGACGAGGCCCGCACCTTCCTGGAGGCCGTGCTGACCTCCATCGCCGCCGGAGTCGTCGTTCTGGACCAGGGACTGAAGGTCAAGAGCTGGAACCGGGGCGCAGTGGACCTGTGGGGCCTGCGTCCCGACGAGGTCATCGACCAGCCCTTCTTCGGTCTCGAGTTCGGTCTGCCCACGGAGAAGCTGCGCGAGAGCATCCAGCGCTGCATCGACACCGGACGGCGGGGAGACCCGCTGCCCGTGCCGTCCATGAACCGTCTGGGCCGGGCCATCACCTGCATGGTGCAGTGCAGCCCCTTCGACGCCCACAACGGTGGAGTCGTTCTGCTCATGGAAGAAGGCAAGGCGAACGGCCCCGAGTGAGCGAGCGGGGCGTACGCTTCCGGTATGGCCACTGTGGGCGGGTCCACGGACCCCATGGCTTCCGCGGAGCGGAAAGCCGCTGCGGCGCGTGCACGTTTCGCGCAGGAGACCAGGAGCGCCGAACGGCACGAGACCCTCGCCGACGAGGCCGTCACCGAAGTGTGCAGGAACGTGCACCTGCGGATGGCCGCCCTCCACCACGCGACCGCGTCCCGTCATCGGACCGCGGCCCGGCTCCACGAGAGCTACGCGGCCCGGATCGAAGGCTGGGCGGGTGCCACGAGAACTCCGCGGCCGCTGTTCATGACAGGTGTCGCGGCGGCCTGCGGTACGCGCAGCGCCGCCCTCACGCTGGTCGGAGCCACCTTCGACCAGCTCTCGCTGGCCGCCTCCGACGAACCCTCCCGTGCCGCCCAGGAGCTGGAGTTCCTGCTCGGTGAGGGCCCGGCCCGGGATGCGACCAGACAGGTCCGGGCGGTGTCGGCGACCGGCTCGGGAATGACCGACCGCTGGCCCGGCTACGGGCCGGCAGTCAGCGAACTCGGCATCGAGGAGGTGACCGCCGTACCGCTCAGCATGGAGGGCACCTGTGTCGGCGCCCTCACCGTCTTCGACGCCGCCTCTCGCATGACCGGCTCGGACACCTTCGCGGAGGTCGCCGAGGTCCTGACCCGCACCATGATCCTCAACCCGGCCGGCGACCCCGATCTGTACGGCGGCACGGACATGCGCGCCCTGGTGCATCAGGCCGCCGGCATGGTCTCCGTCCAGCTCGACTGCTCGGTGACTGACGCACTGGAACTGATCAAGGCGCGTGCCTTCACCGAGGGCGTCTCCGCGCACGCCGTCGCGGACCGCATCGTGCGGGGCGAGCTGCGACTTGCCTGAAACGGGGAGTCGCAGGGCGCGGACAGGGAAGACTGCGGTACCCGGGCCGCGACCGGTTCGGGATACGAAGGGAAGCTGATGAGCACGGTATCCCCGTCGCGGCAGCAGCAGCTGGCACAGGCGTTCGTCGACCTGGCCGCCCGCCCGGTCACCGCACCATCCGACCCGACGGGGCTCCTCGCCGCCCTCGCCGCGCACGGAACCGAGCTGCTCGGCGACTGCGCCGTGGTCGTGCTGTACGCCCCCGACGACTCCTGCGGTCCCGAGGTGGCCGGCACCGGCAAGGAACTGCTGCACCTGGCACGCTCCGCCGCCACCTGGGGCGAGGGACCGGGGTCGGAAGCCCGCCGCACCGGTTTCCCGGTGGCGGACACCGCCCTCGACGGCGACCGGGCCCGCCGGGACTGGCCGCGCTACACGGCCCGGGCGGTGGAACTGGGCTACGGCCGGGCCGCCGCGCTGCCCCTGCACGTCGGCGAGGACACACTGGGTGCCCTGGTGCTGCTGGGCCCCGGAAGCACCCCGCTGCCTCACGAGCTCCTGGCGCTGGGCCAGGCACTCACCGACGCCGCCGGCTGGACCCTGGAACGAGAGCGCCGACTGCGCGAGACTCAGGTCCTGGCCGACCAGTTGGGCCAGGCGCTGACCAGCCGTATCGTCATCGAACAGGCCAAGGGCACCCTCGCCGCCCGGCACTCCGTCACGGTGGACGAGGCCTTCCGCCTGCTGCGCTCCCACGCCCGCTCCCACCGCCGCCGCCTGGCGGACGTGGCCCGCGAGGTGGTGGAACGGAAGCTGGATCTGAACGCGGACTGAGCGCCGGCGCAGCCGGAAAACCGGATGCACGCCCAGTGACCGTCTCCCTACGCTGGACATGCGTCGCGGAGCTGCCCACCACCGCTTTCCGCAGGACAGGCATCACCCTGCGGACTCGGGGCTACTCTCTACGCACCGACGGACGGACGCCCATCCCCCAGCGCCCCGTCGGACGACAAACCGTCACCGCTCACTCATCCACGCCCACACGGAGGCCCGTCATGGGCACCATCGTCATAGCCGGGACCGCGGTCCTGGTGCTCTTAGGATTCGGAAACCACGTCTGGTGGCTGGCCGCGGCCGCCGTGCTCTTCCTGTACACGCAGTACGGGCGGAGCGGCACCAAGGGCGACTCCTCCTCGCAGTCATCGCCGTCGTCGGGGGGATCCTCGTCGGGGTCCATGCCGGCCACGTACAAGGCCTACCGCGACCGCCGTGACATGCAGGCCAAGTGGGAGCGCCGCTACCGTCGCGAGCGCCCCCTGGAGTCGCGCCGCCAGGAGCGCGAGAAGAGCAAGTGAGACGACGTGAACCGCTGGTGGGCGCGGCCGGTCACAGCCCGGGCGCACCCCACACCGGGAACCAGCGGCTCAGGTCCTGTTCCATCCGCAGGTCGTCGGCGAGCGCCGCCTTCACCTGCAGTTCCAGCGCGTTGTCGCGCCGCTGCCCACCGCCGGGCAGCGGCGCGAACGGGTAGAACGTGCCGCGCTTGTAGAGATAGACCAGCGCGAGCCGCCGGCCCCCCTCGCTCTGGAAACCGGCCAGGGAGCACAGCAGTTGCGGCCCGAAGCCGTTGACCTCCATCGAGCTGTTCACCGCGTGCAGATCGTTGACCAACTCGGACAGCTGGGCGGGGGAGCGGCGCGAGACCAGCCAGGAGTAGCCGTACTCGTCCTGGCTGAGCTCCACCGGAGGTCCATCCCGGTCGGCGTCCGCGTCCAGCAGGGCCTGGACCTCCCGGTGCGTCTGCTCGAAGGCCCCGCCCTCGACCGTGGCGAAGCACACCGCGCCCGTGCCGGTCGGCGTGAAACCGGCCGCGGCCTCGAGGGTCACGGCCGCCGACGGCAGCGCGAAGAGCTGGTCGAGATCGGGCAGGACCGGTTTCGTACGGCCGAGCAGAATGTCCAGGAGCCCCATGTCACCCCTTTCCGGGTGTTGTCGCCTCACCCAACTCGGCGGAGATCCGCCCCAGTTGGTCGAGCCGCTGCTCCAGGCTGGGGTGCGTGGAGAAGAACCGCTCGATGCCGGGCTCCTTGCCGGTGGCCGGGGTGAAGTAGAAGGCGTTGAAGGCCTGCGCCGTCCGCAGGTCCTTGGTCGGGATCCTCGCGATGTCGCCGGAGACCTTGGTCAGCGCGGAGGCCAGCGCCGAGGGCCGACCGGTGAGCAGCGCCGCCGCCCGGTCCGCGGCCAGCTCCCGGTACCTCGACAGCGCCCTGATCAGCAGGAAGCTGATCGCGTACACGGCCGCCGACACAGCCATCACGGCGGCGAAGACGGCAGCGGTGTTCTGGTCCCGGCGACCCCCGCCGAACAGCTGGCTGTAGAAGGCGAACCGCACGATCAGGCCCGCGATCACGCCGAGGAACGACGCGATCGTGATCACGGCGACGTCCTTGTGCGCCACGTGCGACAGCTCGTGCGCGAGCACGCCCTCCAGCTCCGCGGGCTCCAGCCGCCGCAGCAGCCCGGTCGTCACACACACCACCGCATGGTCGGGATTGCGCCCGGTCGCGAACGCGTTCGGCATGTCCATCTCGGACACGGCCACCACCGGCTTCGGCATGTCGGCGATCGCGCACAGCCGGTCGACCACCGCGTGCAGCTCGGGATACTCCTCGCGCTCCACGACCCGCCCGCGCATGGCGAACATCGCGATCCGGTCGGAGAACCAGAACTGCGCGACGAACATCGCCGCCACCAGCACCACGACCAGCAGCCACGACTTCAGCAACACGATCAATGCGGCCACGAAGGCCACGTACAGCAACCCGAGCAGGAACATCGTGACCGTCATCCGCACGGTCAACCGCCGGTCGCTCCGGAAGCGGCTCTGCATCTGCCATCACCCCGCAGTCAGGCACTCGTCCCACTGCCAGTGTGCACCCGGCCACTGCCATGAAGTGGTCCCGAACGGCTCTAGGAGCCGCAAAAGGTCCCTGTGAGGGGCTTCTGGGCGAGAGGCCTCTAGGGTCTGTTGTGAAAGTGCTGGTCACAGCCACTCATTGAGGACTGCGACCAGCACGGTCGCTTCGTAGCGGACCGCGAGTTTGTCGTACCTC